>JAZNEE010000109.1:0-2994 GCA_045588405.1 Acutalibacteraceae bacterium | reverse complement strand
ATCCTTCAACCGTTGTTATCGTTGAAGAAGGCGGCAGAATGGAAATGGAAACGGTTCAGATTAAGGGTGTTGATTCAACCTACCGTACCACCACCGCTAAACTTAAAGACAAAGCAACGCTTATTATTAGCGAAAAGATAATGACCCATGGCAAACAGTCGGCCACAACCGATTTCTCGGTTGATATGGACGGTGCCGATTCGGCTGCACACGTAGTTTCACGTTCGGTTGCCAAGGATGATTCATATCAGCTCTTTATTTCCAATATTAACGGTAATAACCGTTGCAGTGGACACACCGAATGTGATGCCATTGTTATGGATAATGGCAAGGTAGGAGCTGTGCCGAAGGTTAACGCTAACCACGTTGAAGCCAGCCTTATCCACGAGGCTGCAATCGGTAAGATTGCAGGCGAACAGCTCATTAAGCTTATGACGTTAGGCTTAACCGAGGCAGAGGCTGAAGAACAAATTGTAAACGGATTTTTAAGATAAAAAAAACGCTGTGTGCTAACTACACACAGCGTTTCTTTTAAAAAAGAAAAAGGGGAACAAGCAAAAAACTTGTTCCCTTAAACTTTTCCTGTTAATCACATTCGATTAGATAGCACGGTTAACCTTGCCTGAACGGAGGCAACGGGTGCAGGCGTAAATCCTACGGGGAGAGCCGTCAACAATAGCCTTAACGCGCTTTACGTTGGGCTTCCAAGTACGGTTGGTACGTCTGTGTGAGTGGGAAACCTTGATGCCGAAAGTGATTTCTTTACTGCAGATGTCACACTTTGCCATGTGTCTGCACCTCCTTACTAAATTACATACAATCGCAAATGCTATAATAACAGATAATGCTCCAATTTGCAAGCATTATTTTCAAATTTTTAAAAAAATTTTCTCGAAATCTTAAATTTGGTGATTTGTGGTAAAAAGATATTAAAAAGTGCACCCCAAATCAGCTTAAAACAGCAAAATTTGAGTTGTTGGTGGGGGAACACTCCAAAAATACAACATTTTAGTTGCATTTTTTGGAAATTCATGTTACAATTATGAAACTAGGATATTGGGAGAGTGTTTTTGTTGGGCGTTAAGGCTGTTGTTTTTGATATGGACGGCACTATCCTTAACACTTTGCAGGATATTGCAAATGCCGTAAACCATGCTTTGACGATTAAAGGCTTTCCAACACACGAACTCTCGAAATTTAAAAAGTTCGTTGGTGACGGCACCGATATGATGCTCAAAAGGGCATTACCCGATGAATTTAAAACCGATGAAATGGTTGCCGAAATCAAGCCAATTTACGTCGAGTTTTATGATGACCATCAAATTGATACGACCGCACCTTACGATGGCATACTTGAACTTTTAAATGAACTTAAATCCAACGGTATAAAACTTGCTGTTGTGTCTAATAAAATTGACTGTATGGTTGGGCCTATTTCCGAGAAGTTCTTTGGCAACATTTTCGATTATGTAACCGGACAAAAGGACGGTGTGCCGGTAAAACCCAATCCTGCTTCTGTATTCGAAGCTATGAAGCAGTTGAAGGTTACTGCCGATGAATGCATCTTTGTCGGTGATTCGGGTGTTGATGCCAAAACGGGTTTCAATGCCGGAATGTTCACGGTTGGTGTTCTTTGGGGCTTTAGAGATGAGGCTGAACTTCGTGAAAATGGTGCAAACGTGGTTATAAGCAAGCCTTCTGAGCTGCTTACATATATTAAATAACATTCTTTTTGCAAAAAAGAAAAGAGGTAAACAGATGAAACGTAAAGACTATCTTGGTTGGGATGAATATTTTATGGGCATCGCTTTGTTGTCTTCACAGCGAAGCAAAGACCCTAACACTCAGGTTGGTGCTTGTATAGTTAACAGCGAAAACCGTATTATGGCGGTTGGCTACAACGGTATGCCTTATGGCTGCAGCGATGATGAGTATCCTTGGGATCGTGAGGGTGACTCTCTTAACAGCAAGTATATGTTCGTTTGTCACGCCGAGCTTAACGCTATTTTAAACTTCAATGGCGGATCTATGAAGGATTTCAGACTTTATACAACCCTTTTCCCTTGCAACGAATGTGCCAAAGCAATCATTCAGAAGGGTATTACCGAGGTTATCTATTTGTCGGATAAATATGCCGATGCCGAAATGACCAAGGCTGCTAAAATGATGTTCCGTTCAGCAGGTGTTGAGTGCCGCGAATACGAGCAGACCATGAAAACAGCCGAACTTAAATTATAAAATTTAAGACCTTCCAAATGGAAGGTCTCTTTTTTTTTATAATCTTTTATATTTACACTCGGGGAAAAGCTTGTCGGCAAACCATACAGAGTTCACTTCAAAGGTTCTGCCGTTTAAATAGTCCAAAATACCGCCATCGGTGGTGAAATTAAAGCGTAGACGGAAAGAATATAGTGCTTGGTGCTTAAAGCCTTGCGCCTTATCTGCGGCATTTTTGCCGTATTTCCCGTCACCGAGCAATGGGTGACCAATTGAAGACAAATGCGCTCTTATGTGGTGTGTTCTGCCGGTTAAAAGTTCAACCTTCAAAAGCGAAAGATTGTCCTTTTGAGCCAAAACAGAATATTTTGTTCTGATAGACCTTGTGTCCTCGGTCATCTTGTTTTTAATGTAAACTTGGTTTTTGCTTTCGTTCTTTTCAAGATAACCTTCGAGTATGTCTTCTCGTTTCTTGGGAACGCCGTGTACGACCGCCAAATACCACTTATCTATTTCTCTGTCCTTAATCTTTTGATTGAGTATACGCAATGTTTCGGCGTTTTTAGCGGCAATTACAATACCGCCTGTGTTACGGTCGATTCGGTTTGCAAGAGCCGGACGAAAACTGTTTTCTTTTTCTGGGTCATATTCGCCCTTTTCGTATAGATAACGCTGAATGCGCGCTATAAGCGTGTCACCATATTCATTTTCGTCGGGGTGTACGAGTAAGCCTTGCTTTTTATCGGCAAGTAAAATGTTCTCGTCCTCGTAAACAAC
>JAZNEE010000108.1:0-3667 GCA_045588405.1 Acutalibacteraceae bacterium | reverse complement strand
TTCGCCTATAAAATCGGCAACAAAAGCATTTTTAGGCTCGTTATAAATATCAACAGGACTGCCAATCTGCTGAATTTTACCTTTATCCATAACAACAACTGTGTCAGACATAGAAAGAGCTTCTTCCTGGTCGTGTGTTACGAAAATAAAGGTAATACCTGTACGCTTTTGAAGGTTTTTAAGTTCAACCTGCATATCCTTGCGAAGCTTTAAATCAAGCGCAGATAAAGGCTCATCCAAAAGCAACAATTTCGGACGGTTGATAATAGCGCGAGCTATGGCAACACGTTGTTGCTGACCGCCTGAAAGCGTGTCAATACGACGCTTTTCAAGACCTTTAAGGTTGACAAGCGCCAAAGTTTCTTCAATCATTGCGGGAATTTCTGCCTTGGGAACCTTTTTAACCTTAAGGCCGAAGGCAACATTTTCGTATACGTTTAAATGCGGAAATAAAGCGTATCTTTGGAAAATGGTGTTTATATTTCTTTTGTAGGGCGGTACTGCGTTTATATTTTTGCCCTCAAAAAAAACATCTCCGCCGTCTTGCGACTCAAAGCCTGCAATGATTCTAAGAGTTGTGGTCTTACCGCAACCCGAAGGACCTAAGAAGGTAACGAACTCACCGTCTTTAATGGTAAGATCAATACCGTCAAGCACAACTTCACCGTCGTATGACATGCGGATATCTTTTAGTTCAATAATATTTTTACTCATTTAAGCATCCCCCTTTGCGGACCTAAAGGCCGCGAAAACCAAAATAGGCTCTGCGCGATACCCGCAATATCTCTGTTTTGTGCCCTCCGCAAAGGGTTTTTCGTAGCTCTCTGATTGACAAAAATCAACCGGAACTACGGCACTAAACTTGACATTGCTTTACTCTCAACACAGATGCAAAAACGCATTACTGTTATAATATAAATTTTTTGCCAAAATGTCAATAGTTTTTGCTAAAATATGCACTTTATACGACAATTTTTGACTTTTAAATATTTGCTTTTGTTTTATTTACTAATTTATTCATTTTTTGTTGTAATTTTTGCCCTAAAAATAACATTTCTATTGATATTAGATATCTTATATGATATAATTCTAAGTTAGAAAAGTGGGTACATTTGCATATTTGGAGGTGCGCTGTGATTATTTTAGGTATCGACCCCGGTTATGCCATCGTCGGCTACGGGATTGTAAAATACGAAGGCAATAAATTTACGCCTATTCATTATGGCGCTGTAACAACCCCTGCAGGTATGCCGTTTAATCAAAGGCTTGATAAGATTTTTAACGATTTAACCGAAATTTTGGATAAATATAACGTTGATGCAATGTCGATTGAAAAGCTGTTTTTTAACACCAACACTACAACGGCTATCGACGTTGCCCAAGCAAGAGGTGTTATCGTGCTGTCGGCCGTGCGACACGGTATTGAGGTTTTTGAATATACTCCACTTCAGGTAAAACAAGCTGTAACAGGTTATGGCAGAGCTGAAAAGAAGCAGATTCAGGAAATGACAAGAATTATGTTGGGTCTTCAAAGTGTGCCTAAACCTGACGATACCGCTGATGCTTTGGCTTTGGCTATTTGCCACGGTCATTCGGCAGGATCTATTATCGGACGACTAAATTACAAACAAAGGTGATAATATGATATATTTTTTAAGAGGAAAATTAGTTTATAGCGATGTTTCGTTTGCAGTAATCGAATGTGCAGGTGTTGGCTATAAGTTTACAGCTTCGGTAAAAACATTATCCAATCTGCCGCAAAAAGGCAACGAGGCTTTTGTTTATACCTATATGAACGTTAAGCAAGATGGTGTTGACCTTTTTGGCTTTTCCGAACCGCGTGAGTTGGAAGCCTTTAAACAGCTTATAAACGTCAGCAACGTTGGCCCCAAGGTTGCTATTGCTGTACTTTCTTCTTTTACTGTGGACGAGCTTTATTTACACGTTGCAAGTGAGGATTATAAGGGCATTTCAAAAGCACCTGGTGTTGGTCTTAAAACTGCACAACGTATTGTGCTTGAGCTTAAAGATAAAATCGGCGGTGCCATTGGCAACGTTGGCGCCGATACAGCCGCAGTTGTTAAGGCTGATAACGGCGGTTCTGCTTCGAAGGATGCCATTGCCGCACTCGTAGGATTCGGTTATTCACAAAGCGAGGCTTCGGTTGCTGTTGGTAAGTGCGACCTCACAAAATCAACCGAAGATATTATTAAACAAGCATTGCGCTTGCTTTCAACCTTAGCATAACGGAGGAACTAAAATGGATTTTGATTATGAAAACAGAATTGTAACTCCCGAATATACTCCGTCGGACGTTGAAACTGAGGTTTCACTTCGTCCCAAGCTTTTGACTGAGTATATCGGTCAGGACAAAGCGAAGGAAAATCTTGATATTTATATAAAGGCTGCAAAGCTTCGTGGCGAATCGCTTGACCATTGTCTTTTATATGGCCCTCCGGGACTTGGTAAAACAACTCTTGCAGGCATTATTGCAAATGAGATGAATGTTAATTTGCGTGTAACTTCGGGTCCTGCCATTGAAAAACAGGGTGATTTGGCAGCGTTGCTCACCAACCTTAACGAAGGTGACGTCTTGTTTATCGACGAAATTCACCGTTTGTCGAGAAGCGTTGAAGAAGTGCTTTATCCTGCTATGGAGGATTTTGCACTTGATATCATCATCGGTAAAGGCCCTTCGGCTAGGTCAATAAGACTTGATTTGCCTAAATTCACGCTTGTTGGTGCAACAACCCGTTCGGGTCAGCTTACTGCACCGCTTCGTGACCGATTTGGTGTTTTGCTTCGTCTTGAGCTTTACACTCCCGAACAACTTGCAAATATCGTAAAACGTTCGGCAGGTATACTTAATATCGGTATTGAAGATGACGGTGCTTTGGAAATTGCTTCAAGATCTCGCGGTACTCCTCGTATCGCCAACCGTCTTTTAAAACGTGTGCGTGATATTGCACAGGTAGAATTTGACGGTGTTATCACCGAAGAGGTTGCAAGAAACGCGCTTGCAAGATTTGAAATCGACGAATTGGGTCTTGATGATTTTGACAGAAAAATGCTCACAACCATTATTAAGACCTATAATGGCGGCCCTGTGGGACTTGATACTTTGGCTGCGGCTGTTGGTGAAGACAGCGTTACAATTGAAGACGTTTATGAGCCTTATTTAATGCAAATTGGATTTTTATCCAGAACAAATCGCGGCCGTTGTGTTACACATGCCGCTTATGACCACTTGGGTATCCCACACGGCAACTGTGATTGCCAACAAATGAGTTTAGATTAAGGAAAGTTTATGAGAGCAGTTGAAAATTTTAACGATTACGAGCTTATAGATGCCACCGACGGTGAGCGTTTAGAGCGTTGGAAGGATATTATTTTAATAAGACCCGACCCACAGATTATGTGGAGTGCAAAACGTAAAGATCCCCGTTGGAACGAGGCACATGCTAAGTATTACCGTTCACAAAGCGGTGGTGGCCATTGGGAAATGATTAAAAAGGTTCCCAACGTTTGGTCGGTTGATTATAAAGATCTTACTTTCCGCTTAAAACCAATGGATTTTAAGCACACGGGTCTTTTCCCCGAACAAGCCGTGAATTGGGATTTGATGAGCGAGTGAAGTCGGATCGTAGCCATGTCGTTCTGTGAGCCA
>JAZNEE010000107.1:0-2003 GCA_045588405.1 Acutalibacteraceae bacterium | reverse complement strand
TTAAGTTTTAAAATCATTTTGCTTCAGACTCCTTAAATTTCAAGTTAATGGAACCGATCCCGCCACTAACCTCGATGCTGTTATTACCGTTACCTTGTCCCTTGATATTAGAAACGCTTGTGCCATCTACGGTGATATTACCAAGACCTTTTTCTATATCAAGTTTATAATCATCCTTATTACCGATTATGGTTATATTGGACTCTCCAACGCCTAAATCGAAATCACTTTCACCTGTAAGAGCAGACGTCAAATTCAATTGACCGAGACCCATATCTAAATCAAGGTTATGGAGTGCGCCGTCTAATATGGTGATCTTTCCTGCACCACCGTCAATGTCAATATCTGAGGTGGCAACAAGAGTATCAATGGTAACTTCACCGGCACCAAACTCAAAGTTCATTGTAGAGGCAGACAAGCTATCTACAGTCAGTCTTCCTGCACCGGTTATAATATTTGCTTTTTCGAACACCGTGTCTGCAGGAACGTAGAGAGTCAATACAGCACCTGTATAAGTGTGAGCAAACTTCTTTGTTTCCTTGACCGTCAGAACACCGTTCTTATCTTCAACCGTAAGATGCTTTAGATTGCTTTCAACATAAAAGCTTTCGCCTTGCTTGATGGTAAAATCAGCGGCATTGATCTTTACTTCAAGGCTTTTTATTTCCGATGATACTGAATAAGTTTTTATATGTTCGGTCACAGCATCGCCGCCGAAAAATCCACCGAACAAACCAAACACACTTAAAATTCCTCCGATAATGCTAACTGTGAGAAAGATAGCAAACGCCATTGCTATATATTTTACTGTTTTTTGAAAATTGGTCATTTAATTTCAACGCCTCCAAACATACAAGTGCCGCTTATGTAGATAGTGGGAGCATCCTTGTGTACGGAAGTCTTGTTAGAGATGCCACCAAAAATACAGTTGGAACTTACCTTTACATTGATGTTTTCGGGAACGAAAATATCAATACCACCAAAAATAGCTGACACCTGAATGGCGCAATCTTTTTCGATAATAGCGTTACGGAGATCGCACTTCACACCGCCAAAGGTTGCGGTAAGTTCTGCACCCTCAAATACTTCGCCGTCATAATTTAGATCACAACCGGAGAAGGTGGCACAGCCGACCTTTGTTTCGCCGCCGTCTTGTTTAATCTTGGCTATAATTTCATTTGCCTTATTACCGAAAAGTCCTGTAACTACCATCTTAAGTCCCACGATTACAATAATGGCAGGTACAAGAAGTTTCCAAAGCATAGAAAAGCTTAATATGTCCTGACAACACAACAACAGGAATACACCAACTGCTATACCAATAATGTTGCCTGTCTTTTCTCGTTCGGTAAACAAACCTACGGCACAGGGCACGATGATAAACAACGTCCACCAACCATCAAAGAAGATGTCGATGTTCGTTATGTTTAATGCATTCAGTGCAAATAACGCACCTGCTGCAATAAGCACGATTCCCCACAAAATACTGCTAACTTTTTTCATTGTTTTTCCTCTTTTCTATAAATAAAAAGTGCGTGACCGAAGCCACGCACCGAAAAACGCAACTCCGATTGTCGCCAAACAAAGCCCAAACAGAAAAGGAAAACCCTTGTTACCATCTGAGTGGAGTTGCGCTTTTACCGAACTCTTATCAGATGATAACCAAAAAAGGGTATAATATCCCCTTGGTAAAAAGTGATCCTTTCCCTTATTTAGCTTTGTTTGGCGTATATATTATATCACAGTTATCTGCAAAAATAAAGTATTTTCAGAAAAGTTACTATTTTTGATACAAAAAACAACGGCAGAGAGAATAAATCTCTCTGCCGCCATACTTCGGTTAGTTGTAAATTATATCGTGATTTACGATTTCTGTGGCTCTGCTGCGGATGTTATTCATTCGAGCAACCCACTCCATTTGGTTATCCAACTTGAGTTTTTCGGTTACGCCCTCACGCTCTGCCATCTGTTTTATGAGCCGAAAAAACATATCCTCAGCCTGC
>JAZNEE010000106.1:0-3807 GCA_045588405.1 Acutalibacteraceae bacterium | reverse complement strand
CGGGTGGGACGGGGATTGTAAATCATCGATTCAAGCATTTCAGTAGCAGTGATAACGCGTTTTCCGAGCAAACGGCATTTTGTAATGATTTTCTTTTGAATTGCGGGTAACTCTTCAAAAGGAATTTCAACGCCCATATCTCCGCGGCCAATCATAATACCCGAGCAAACAGAACAAATTTCTTCAATGTTATCAACACCCGAGCGGTTTTCGATTTTTGCAATGAGGTCGATGTTCTTGGCGTTATGCTCTTCAAGAAATTCAATAACGTCCAACAAATCCTGCTTGCAAGAAACAAACGAGCAAGCAATGAAGTCGATTCCGTTTTCTATGCCGAAAAGGATATCGCGCTTGTCCTGGTCACTGAAATATTTTTGCTTTAAAACTTTTCCCGGGAAACTCATGCTCTTGCGGTTAGAAAGTTCACCGCCAACTTTAACCTTGCAGACAACGTCGGTTTCGGTGAGGGAGATAACCTCAAAGGTCATCAAACCGTTATTAAGCAAAATTGTGTCACCGATTTCCATATCGGAGGCAAGTCCTTTATAGTTAACAGCAACCTTTGATTCGTTTCCTTCTACATCATCGGCTGTGAAGGTAAAGGTATCGCCTTCTTTTAAAAATACTTTGCCGTTTTCAAAGGTTTTGATACGATATTCAGGGCCTTTGGTGTCGAGCAAAATGGCAATCGGCATTTTAAGTTCTTCACGAACCTCTTTAATCAAATTTATTTTTTCTAAATGTTCCTCGTGGGTGCCGTGTGAAAAGTTAAGACGGGCAACATTCATTCCGGCTTTACACATATCGGTTAAGGTCTTTTTATCCGAACAGGCGGGACCTATTGTGCAAACTATTTTGGTTTTTCTCATTATTATTTATCCTTTCGTGGATAGATTTTGGATAAAAAACAAATTTCACTCCATTTTAAAGTGAGTATAACACATAATTCGGAATTTGTCACTAGCATAATTGCAATTTTTTAATGAAATGTTTAAAATAAACTTATTATAGTTTCGTTGACTTTTTGCCTTATAAATAGTATAATACACTAAATTGGGTTAATATTGATTACTACAATAGGATGGTTTTTATGAATAAGTTTTTACCTGCTGATATTTTATTGCCTAAAAAGGATTTTGCAAAGTGGGCTGTTATCGCCTGTGACCAATATACTTCTGAAAAGGATTATTGGGATAAAGTTGAGCAAATAGTTGGTGATTTGCCTTCGGCTCTTAAAATCACTTTGCCTGAAATTTATCTTGAGGACGGTAACACCGAGGCGCGTATTGCTTCGGTTAATGCCAATATGAAGAATTATCTCGAAAACGGCGTTTTTGAGGAATTTAAGAATAAGATGATTTATGTTGAGCGTGTGCAGTCAGATGGTGCTGTTCGTCACGGTATAGTGGGTAAAATTGAGCTTGCCGATTACGATTACAGAAAGGGTAGCTCGGCTGCTATACGATCTACTGAGGAAACCGTTTTGGAGAGAATTCCTCCGAGAGTTAAAATTCGTAAGGATGCACCTTTAGAACTTCCTCACGTTTTGATGCTTGCTGATGATGCAGAGCGTAAGATTATCGAAAGCTTTGCTGACAAAAAGAACACAATGCAAATGGTTTATGATTTTGACCTTATGCAGGGTGGCGGACATATCACTGCTTGGCTTTTAAGCGATGAGGATGCCGATTTTGTTGGAACCGCATTCACCGAATTAGGCGTTAAAAACGGCGGTATGATGTTTGCAGTCGGTGACGGAAATCATTCTTTGGCTTCGGCTAAGGAATGCAGTATTATCAATCCTGAGGATGCCGCTAAATATGCACTTGTAGAGGTTGTTAATATTCACGATGAGGCTATCCAGTTTGAACCTATCTATCGTGTTTTGTTCGGTACCGACCCCAAAACCGTTATTAACGATATGAAAAACGCTTTGGGCGAAAGCAATGATGCTTCGGCTCAAAAGTTCCTTTGTGTATATAAAGACGGTGAAGAAGAAGTTTCCGTTAATGCAACATCTAAACTTCCCGTTGGAACTTTGCAGAAATGGCTTGATAAATACATAGCCGAAAAGAATATTAAGATTGACTATATCCACGGAACCGACTCTGTAAGAAAACTTTGTTCCGAAGAGAATAGAATCGGCTTCATTTTTGACGGTATGAAAAAGGAAGAACTTTTTGAGGCTGTTGAAAAGGATGGCTCATTGCCCAGAAAGACTTTTTCAATGGGTCACGCTGCTGATAAACGCTATTACATTGAAGCAAGAAGAATAAAATGAAATTGAGTAGCTTTAAAAGAATCGACGAAAAGTATTTTTCGGTTTTGTCGGTGTTGCCGATTTTCTTTGCAGCATTTTTATTCTTTGTAATGCTTAATTTTAATCCTTATGATATTGAGGATGATGTTAAGTTAATAGCACCTTTAATACCCGTTGGTTTTTCGGTTGTTTTGGGTGGCTTTTATCTTTCGTTTATGCAAGCATTCGGCAAACTTAATACTAAAAGAATTATTGCAGTTTTGTTTTTGTTCGGCTTTGCTTTAAGACTTGCTTATTGTTTGAGGTATAATTATTCTCAACATCAGCACGATGTTGAAAGCCTTGTATCAAGCGGACATTTAAAGTATATTTATGATTTGGCAATAGGTGAGGGCTTGCCCAAAACTAACGAGTGGCAATTTTGTCATCCTCCGCTTCATCATTTTTTGGCATCGCGAGTTGTGAAATTCTCACTTGGTCTTGGGTTTGGAAATGCGGTTGCTTTTGAGAACGTTCAGTTTTTAACCTGTTTTTATTCATCGGTTCTTATGTTCGCAGGCTATTCGTTGCTTAAAGAATTCAAGGTCGAGGGTAGGGCGCTTGTTTTTAGCTGTGCTTTTATAGCCTTTAATCCAACTTTTTTTATTCTTGCCGGCAGTATTAACAACGATGTCTTAACCGTGCTTTTGTCGGTTTATGCTTTGCTGTTCCTTGTTAAGTGGTATAAAAAACCTTCGGTTATTTATGCTCTTGTTTGCGGTTTCTTTACGGGACTTGCAATGATGACCAAGTTTTCAGCTGCGCTAGTTGCGGTTGTTGCCGCCATTACTGTTTTATTTAAGTTCTTTTACGATAAAAGTCTTAAATTCGGTCGTTTTGTGGCACATACCGGTTGTTTCCTTGGTACTATGTTGCCGTTGGGACTTTGGTACCAAATCAGGAACATGATTTTGTTTGGTCAGCCACTTGGTTATGTTGCGCCTCTCAGCACCGAAAGCAAGCTTTATATCGGCGATATGAGCATTGTTGATAGACTAATAAAGCCTTTTTCTTCTGAAACGGTTGGAGTTTACGTTGATGTTTGGAACGAACATAATCTTTGGCAGTATCTTTTGAGAAATTCACTTTTTGGTGAATATAGCTTTGGAAACGAAGGCATGGCTTTGATTGCTGTTATGGGCAATATGCTTGTTACTGCCGCTGTTGTTTTTGCAATGGTTTTACTGTTTGCCCGATTTAAAAAGGATAAATTTGCAACACTTCCCGTTGTTGTTATGTTCTTTGTTCAGTGGGTATTTTTTATTTATTTCAATATTACTTCACCTTTTAGATGCACTATGGATTTCCGTTATATCGTGCCGGTTTTGTTTTGTTCGGCAGTGTTTTTGGGTGTTGTTGGAACAAAGGCTCAAAAATCGGACAGCATTGTTTATAAACTGTTTAACGCTTTTTATGAAAGTGCAGTGTTAATCCTTTCGGTTTCATCGGTTTTGGTGTTTATTTGATTTTTTGCAATAAATGTTGTAAAAATTTAAAATTTAGTGTAT
>JAZNEE010000105.1:0-2617 GCA_045588405.1 Acutalibacteraceae bacterium | reverse complement strand
CACGCTTGTCTTTCGAAAAGAAACGGTGACCGCCTATGTCCATTCGGTTTCCACCCGTTTTAACCGTTTGCGAAATGCCACCCAAACGGTCGGTGGCTTCGAGAATGACAACTTCATATTCTTTTGATTTAAGCAGTTCATAAGCGGCGGTAAGTCCTGCAGGACCCGCGCCTATGATAACGATTTTTTTCATATTTTAACAACGCTTTCTGTAAGGTGATATTTTTAGAACCGAATTTTCCACAAAAGTATAATAGTGGTCGGAAAATGTTTAAATAATTATACCACAAAAAAATAAAATATGATATAATTATTTTGCGAATTAAAGATTTTTTCGGGAGTGGCTTATGCAAAAGGTTTTAGGGACAGTAAGAAAAGCTGTTAAAGAATATGAAATGATAAAAGAGAATGACAAAATTGCCGTTGGTGTTTCAGGCGGTAAAGATTCACTTGTTTTGCTCAAAGCCCTTGGAATGCTTAAAAACTTTTACCCCGAAAAATTTGATGTCATAGCCATAACGGTTGATCCTCATTTCTATGGTGAGTGTGGAGATTACGGCGAAATTGAAACCTTGTGCCAAGAAATGGGAATTGAATATTACGTTGAAAAAACTGAAATTTGGGACGTTGTTTTTAAAGAACGAAGGGAGAAAAACCCTTGCTCACTTTGTTCGAGAATGAGAAAGGGCGCTTTGTATGATGCGGCAATAAAACTCGGTTGCAACAAGGTGGCTTTGGGGCATCATTTGGATGATGCTGCGGTGACCTTTTATATGAGCCTTTTGAAAAACGGAACAATAAGCTGTTTTTCGCCCAAAACAAAGGTGGAAGAAAAGGGGATAGAGGTTGTTCGTCCGCTTGTTTTGACAAGAGAACGTGACATTTTGGGTGTGGCAAAGGCTCTGCCTGTAATAAAAAGCCGATGCAGTGAAAACGGCTGCACCGAGCGAAGCGACGTTGCCGAAACCATAACCGCAATTCAAAATCAATATGGCGACGTGAAAGAAAAAACCGTTGGCGCAATGCGCCGAGCCCATCTTTGCGGTTGGTGAAAATGTTCGTAAAAAAAAGAGAAAGAGTTTATCGTTAAGATAAACCCTTTCTTTTGGCGGAGAGAAGGGGATTCGAACCCCTGAACGGGTATTAGCCGTTACACGATTTCCAATCGTGCGCCTTAGACCAGCTCAGCCATCTCTCCACTAGTCAAATTCACGTCTTTTTTCAAGACCGTGTACTATTATAACGGCTATGTTGATAAAAATCAAGTGTTTTTTGTGTTTTTGTAAGAATTTTTGTGATGCATATGTGCTTTATGTAACGAAAAGCAACAGTTCTTAACTAAAACCATAAAACGGGGTGCATTATTTTGTAAACATAACAATCTTCTTTAAAAGCAACCCCCTGCCGAGGTTGGCGGCAGGGGGTTGCTTTTATTCACAACATTCGTCTTTTTTGGTGGGTTTCTTTTCTTCGGGGGCAGGTTCGGTCACGTCGCCAAGGCCCGATGTTTCGGAGAACATTACATTGGCTTTGGTCATCTCAACTGCGTTGGTGGGGATGATGATTTTGGATGCTTTGCCGTTAGAAAGCGCTATTAAAGCTTCATACTTTTTAAGTTCCAAAACAACTTCGTCTGCACCTGCAGATTTTAACGCTGCAAGGCCGTCTGCTTCGGCCTGCTTTGCAAGTAAAATAGCCTTTGCTTCACCTTCTGCTCTGGCAATACGAGCATCTCTTTCACCTTCGGCGGCAAGAATCATAGCCTGTTTGTCACCTTCTGCGCGTGTGATAACGGCTGCCTTGTGGCCTTCTGCTTCAAGCAAGGTTTCGCGGCGGTCACGCTCTGCCTTCATCTGCTTTTCCATAGCATTTTGAATTTCGGCAGGGGGAATGATGTTTTTAAGTTCAACGCGGTTTACCTTAATGCCCCATTGGTCGGTTGCCGAGTCAAGAATCTCGGTCATTTTGCCGTTAATGGTATCACGTGAGGTTAAGGTGTCGTCAAGTTCAAGTTCACCAACGATGTTACGCAAGGTGGTGGCGGTGAGGTTTGAAAGCGCGCTAATGGGGTTTACAGCGCCGTATGTAAACAGTTTGGCATCAAACACCTTGAAGTAAACAACGGTGTCAATTTGCATGGTAACGTTATCCTTGGTAATAACGGGCTGAGGAGGTGAATCAAGCACCTGTTCTTTCAAGGTCACTTTTTTGGCAATTCGGTCAATAACAGGAATAAGAAAATGCAAGCCTGCCGACCAGGTTTTATTGTATTTTCCCAAGCGTTCAATAACAAATTCGGTTGCTTGAGGCACAATTTTAAGGCAAGCAATAAGGACAACAACAATGATTGCAATAATTACAAATGGCATAACAAATCACCTTTCATTAAGTTCTTGTTTTATTATAATATATGACAAGTTTTGTGTCAATATTTGTTGAATCAGAATTGTTTGTAAAACGCTTCTTTTACATCGTTCATTATTTTTGCGGTGCTTTTGACATCAACCTTTAAAACCTGTCGGTCATAGGTAAGCAGTCCGTTGGTTTCGTCTTCAACATCGCTGACCTGGGTAAGAACAGTTGCGCAAAGTCCTTTTTCGAAAGCAGGCACAACCTC
>JAZNEE010000104.1:0-3801 GCA_045588405.1 Acutalibacteraceae bacterium | reverse complement strand
GGCAGTATTGCGGTATTTTTGAGGCCAAGTATGACGGTGTTATTTTCTATCTGCTTGATAATCAGTATTATTTTAAGCGTAACGGCCTTTATGGTCATTATGATGATGCGGAGCGTGTTGCATTTTTCTCAAGAGCTGTGCTTGAAATGATTCCGTATATTGATTTCGTGCCTGATGTTATTCACTGTAACGATTGGCAAACGGCTTTGGTTCCTGTTTTTCTCGATACTATTTATAAGAAAAACGAGCTTTACAGAAACATCAAAACTGTTTTCACCATTCACAACATTCAGTATCAGGGTAAATACGGCAACGAAATTGTTGAGGATGTTTTGGGAGTGCCTTCAGAAGGCGCACACCTTATCGAGTATGATGGCGGTGTAAACCTTATGAAGGGCGCTATCGAATGCGCCGATAGGGTAACAACCGTTAGCCCGTCTTATGCTGAAGAAATTAAAGATCCTTGGTATGCTCACGGACTTGACGCGATTATAAGAGCACGTGACTTTAAACTTAGCGGTATTGTTAACGGTATTGATACCGAGGTTTATAACCCCGAAACCGACACACACCTTTGGGCAAATTATTCTGCCGAGGATTTGAGTGGCAAAGCTAAGAACAAGGAAGAACTTCAAAAAATGGCAGGCTTGCCGGTTAATAGTGATATTCCCGTTATCGGAATTGTATCGCGTCTTGTAACCCATAAAGGTCTTGACCTTGTAAAGTGTGTGTTTGAGCAAATGCTTTCTCTTAACGTACAATTTGTTGTTTTGGGTAGCGGAGAATGGGAGTTTGAAACCTTCTTCTATTCAATGGCAGCGGCTCATCCCGATAAGGTATCTCTCAAATTGGGATTTGTGCCGGATTATGCACGCAAGATTTATGCAGGTGCAGATATTTTCTTAATGCCTTCCAAGAGTGAGCCTTGTGGTTTAGCACAGATGATTGCGCTTCGCTACGGAACTATTCCCATAGTTCGTGAAACAGGTGGACTTAAAGACACCGTTAAGGATAGCTTTGATAACGAGGGCAACGGCTTTACGTTTAGCAACTACAACGCTCACGATATGGCTTATGTGGTTGAGCGTGCAGTTAAAGGCTTTGAAAATAAAGAAGGCTGGGAAATCCTTGTTAAACGTGCAATGGGCTGTGACAACAGCTGGGGCAAATCGGCCAACACTTATATCAAACTGTATAAAGAACTGTTGGGAAAAGGATGATTTAGAATGGTTAAACACGTTATTTTATGGCAATTAAGAGACGAGTTAACCGCCGCAGAAAAGGAAAGTGCAAAACTTGATGCCAAAAAGCATTTGGAAGCGCTTTACGGCAAGATTGAAGGACTTAAATATATTAAGGTTAATATAAACGGTCTTGAAACGTCTAACGCCGATATGATGCTCGATAGCGGATTTGATAACTTCGAGGCATTGAAGGCTTATGCGGTGCATCCCGACCACGTTTACGTGGCTGATACCTACGTTCGTCCGTTCACAAAATCCCGTGCTTGTTTGGATTTTGAGGATTAAGTAAAACAAAATAAAAACCGAGGTGATTTCACCTCGGTTTTTTGTTTTAAATCTTTATGGTTTCGCCGAAATTTACACGGTATAACTGTTTGTCAACAATAAACCAAATATCGTAAAGGGTAGGGTTAAAAATTGTGTGGTCGTCGGCACTGAAAACAAGTGATTTATAAGCCTCAACATAGTTATAAATCTCAATGTTGGTGGCATACCAAACGGTGGGAAGTTACCGCTTTTGCTTTGCCATCGGGCAACCTCATAAACATATATTTTATAAAACTTCATCTACTTGTTCATTCTTTTGTCGTTTAACAGCATACCGCTGAGTTTTGGAACCTTAAACCGCTCGGAGTAAAGGTTGCATTTGCAAAGGAAAAGATAATAAACGTTAAGTCCGCAGTCGTGCAGAGTTTCAAAATTGCCTTGCCCCTTTGAAATGATAACATCGGCTAAAGCAATGGTTTTCTTAGCCTCGTCCGATATTCTGTCAAGACAGGTGCCCGCAACGTTGGTGCCGTTTGGAATTACGGGGCAAACACCGGGAAGACCTATTTGTAAAGCATCATCAATCGTTGCATCGTTAAGCACGGCTTCACCACGCACTATAACGGTCACAGAAAGTTCTGGATATGCCTTTTTGAGTGTTTTTAGAAGCAACTTATCAAGCAATATCTCTCCACAGTTGTCGGTCAAATAAACAAGCCTTTTGGCATTTTCAAGGTCGTTTTTAAGTTGAAAAAATTCGGCAGGGTCGGGGTTAATATTGTTGACGTCCTTCAGCATTTCTTCCAGCTTTTGCTCGTCAACGTTATCCATAGCACCAAAATCAATGTAATTGCCAAGCATTGCATAGCAAACGGCGGTTAAAAGAGGGTCGGAGGAATTGTTTATGCTTTTTTCAACGTCGCGTTCTTTTTTTAGCATAAGCGCATTGAAATGTTGTTTGATTTCTGCAAAATCATCCTTAAACCCAAAGGTTGCGTTTTTGAGTGCAGTTATTTCGGCAACAATCTCGGGGGCACTCATAAAGTCGGGCGCATCAGCCATAATGCGAAGTATCTTTTTGGCATAGCCGAGTTTTTGCTCTTCATCCACATCACTCGGTAGATTATTTGTAAATTTATTGTATATACATGATATACATTTGGTGTCGAATCGGATTATTTTCATGTTTAAAGACCCCTTAAAACTTGCTTTCTCTATAATACCACAAGCAATTGCTTTTTTCAACATAATAAAGCTGTACCAACGTGATTTGCAATGATTGATAGTTTTGTTTTCACTAAAATCATCACCACATAAAACTGTTGCAATAAAAAAGAATGCTATTTTATTTGACAGTTTTTAGTTGATTTTTAAATTGGATAGTGTTATTATTACAAAGTAATAATTTACCCTCGAATTTTTTTCAAAAGGGCATTTCACAGCGAGTATTCATTATAAAAATCGATAGAGTATATTGCTGATGAGGTGAGGAGGAAAACAACTAATGAAAAAATTATTAGCAGTTGTTTTGATGATGGCACTGATGGTGTCGGTTTGTCCGTTTGGGCTGTTCACGTTCTCGGTAGGCGCTGAAACAACGGCAACAAGTGGTACCACAGGTGACTGCACTTGGTCGCTCGACGGCACTGTTCTTACCATTTCGGGTAACGGTGCGATGGGTGATTATTCTTGGAATGACGCACCTTGGGGCAATAGTTTAACCCAAGTTATTATTGAAGACAGCGTGACAAACATAGGCAAGTACGCTTTTGCTTTTTGCTCTTCACTTGCATCCATAACCATACCCGATAGTGTGACCAGTATAGGTGAGGGTGCGTTTTCTTATTGCAATTTTCTCGCATCAGTAATAATCGGTAATAGTGTAACGAGTATAGGTGAGAACGCATTTTCCTATTGCTCTTCGCTTACATCAGTAACCATCCCGAAAAGTGTAACAAGAATAAATGAGGATGCGTTTAGTTGTTGCACTTCGCTTGAAAGTATTATTGTTGAAAACGAGAATGAGATATATCATTCTTCTGGCAACTGTCTAATAGAAACGGAAACCCAAACATTGGTGTTAGGCTGTAAAAACAGTGTTATACCCACGGATGGCAGCGTGACGATTATAGGTGATAGTGCATTTGAAGGTTGCGTTGCGCTTTCTTCCATCACCATCCCCAACAGCGTGACGAGTATATGTGATAGTGCGTTTGAATATTGCAATTCTCTTGAAAATATTTATTTCAGAGGCACCGCCGAAGAAAAAGCAAACATTACCATTGGAAGT
>JAZNEE010000103.1:0-2396 GCA_045588405.1 Acutalibacteraceae bacterium | reverse complement strand
TGAAAAATTTTATTAAAAATCACAAGAAAACGCTTGACAAAAATTTTCAAATAGATTATTATATACAAGCGCATAAATGTGAGCGCAAGTTGTGGCCCAGTAGCTCAGTTGGTTAGAGCGCCAGCCTGTCACGCTGGAGGTCGACGGTTCGAGCCCGTTTCGGGTCGCCAAACACAAGCGCCTTTTTAAAAAGGCGCTTAAATATGCCTTGGTAGCTCAGTCGGTAGAGCAGCAGACTGAAAATCTGCCTGTCGGTGGTTCAATTCCGCCCCAAGGCACCACCAATATGGTGCACCTGCCGGTGTAGCTCAATTGGCAGAGCAGCTGATTTGTAATCAGCAGGTTGTGGGTTCGAGTCCAATCACCGGCTCCACAACGCACCGCACAATTTTATATGGGCAGATTCCAGAGTGGCCAAATGGATCAGACTGTAAATCTGACGTCTTCGACTTCGGTGGTTCGAATCCACCTCTGCCCACCAAAACACGACTTTTATGCAAAAAACAATGCATAAAGTCGTGTTTTTCTTTGTATTTTTGCATAATTATGCTCTATTTTTTGTGATAATCTTATCTTTTGGGTTGTAATTTGGGGTGTAAAATCCGCCTTTAAGCTTTTTGCGGTATGGGGAATTTCACCAGTTGCATTTGTTCGTACATAAAGTCATCAGGGAAGTGCGTATACACCTTTCCGACGAGTCGGTCAGGGCTATCACCCATCCAAATATCAACGATATCAGGGCGAACGTACTGCTGGCAAACCGTTGCAAACGTATGCCGTAAACAATACGCTGTTTTCCCTGCGAGCAGTTCTTTCATAATATCATTGATTTTTAATCGGTGTAAATCAGTTGTTAAAGGTTCATCCCAGTCAATCAATCCCTGTACCTGCATAGGTATGGGGATTTTCTTATACTCAATTTTTCCGTTCTTACGCTTGCGATTCCGAGTGATAAGAAAATTATCCTCGCGATGGGTTTCTTCATCGATTTCACAAGGTCGTAAACCAAAGAAATAAAGTATGTAGGCGAATTGTCGAATGTTATTGTATTTAGGCTCTTTAATACGTTCTAAAAACGCTAAAATTTCGTCTTTGGATAAACTCTCGCGCGATTGTCTTTCGGCACGCTTGAACTTGATTAAAGCCACGGGATTATGCGTGATAATTCCGCTCGCCACCGCATACTTAAAAATTCCGTTAAAAAGGGTACGGAGCTCCTCGTATTTACGGGGCTTGACTTCTTTCAAAATGGTGTCGATGTCAATTGTTCGGATGTGGGCTATTGGTTTCTTGCGGAGCTCTTCGGGTAAATTATTGAAGTTTACTTGAAAGCGCAGGTGTTCTTTGTCGTTGACTGTTCCTTTCTTGTAGCGGTGCCACTCTTCAAAAATTTCTTCTAAAAGATTGAACCCTGATTTTTGTCTGCGGACGAGATACTTGCCGATATTTTTGGGTAAGGTTTTTTCTAAAAAGATACGTTTTGCTTGGTTGATGTCAACGGACGCGGCTCGGATATTATATCCGTTTCTGCGATAACGTATTTCGTAGTAAAACCCGTTTTTGCCGCTTTTTCTTTTGATGACGTGTGCTATGTAGCCGTTTAGTATAAAGTGTTTTTTGAATGTCTTTTCCATACGTTTTACCTCGTTATTTGTGAATGTAATGATGCAGGATTGCACATTCTTGCCTTTTATACTTTGACTATTTTCTTGTTGAGTGCTTGTCCCTTTGCCTATATACAAAGGGGGAGTGTTTGCCGAACTGATAAGCGTCTTTAATCTATCCAATGTGATAGAATCCGCCGCCATTTGTAATACGGTGGTGGAAAGCTCGTCCATATCGGCCGTAATGGATGTTGTTTTGATAAGCTTTAAAAGTTGGGTTAATTGTTGTTGAGTCATTTACCTCCTAAAATAGAAATTGATTATAGCATAGCGCTTTCTGTTTTGAAAATCAAGATTTTTTCAAAAGGTTTTTAAGAAGCCGTTGATATAATATGGTTTCCTCCTTGAATTGTATTCTTTTCGGCTGTTTTACCGCCTACCGATGGCGGGCAGAGCTTGTTGTATCCGCGGTGCTCTGCAACCGTTTTTGGCTTTTACCACCCTTATGAAGTTGTCTTGCTAGGTTGCTTTAAATTGTGCCTCTTGTCGCTCGGGAAAATAAAAAAAGTACCCCTTAACATGATAGATTGTTAAAAGATACTTTGTAACCTGAAACTGTGATTCCTCTTATGGAAACCCTTGAAACTTTATAGCTACATAATACCATAACGGAAAAGGAAAGTCAATAAGAATTTATGAATTTTGGGGGTCGAATAATAAGAGGTTTTGTCGAAAATGAAAGGGGCAGGTATGCGTTGAATGCTACATATAAGGGGACGATAAAGTGAATTG
>JAZNEE010000102.1:0-2490 GCA_045588405.1 Acutalibacteraceae bacterium | reverse complement strand
ATGTTGAAACTGTTGTCAGTTTAATAAAAAAATTACATTAATATATTTTATTGCTTTTTTCAATTTGTTTAGTGGTGATTATGTATGAAGCTAACGGTTTATAACACCTAGCATTGCTAAAATTATATAACTAAGAAAATCGATTTTCAGCTGATATCCCTGCAATTATCGGCTCTGACCACCGTCCGTATTTGATAGAAATTAAATTTTAAGGAGATATATATGAAAAAGTATAAGGCTTTAAAAATCATTGGTATTATTCTTGCAGTTTTAGTTTTGTTTTTTGCAGTTGTCAATATCATCCCGCCTAAAAAGAATGTTGATAATAATCCGTTTGTGATTGAAAAGGGTGATTTACCGCTTATTGCAGCCCATAGAGGCGGTGCAATAAACAATCCCGAAAACACCATGCTTGCTTTCCGTGAGGCAGTTTTAACTATTGGGGTTGATATAATTGAAAGCGACCTTTATCTTACAAAAGACGGATATCTTGTTTATAATCACGATGATTATATCGACGAAACCTGCAATGTTAACGGAGATATTTCGCTCCAAGAGGTTAAAGAGCTTTGTAAGGATGAAACAAAACGTCACTATATTTCGGATATGACCTTGGCCGAACTTGAACAATACAATTTCGGTTATTATTTTGAGGATAAGCAAGGTAACCGAATTTATAAGGATGAGACCGATATTGCGGGTAAAGGCTTGCAGATTGCAACGGTTGACAAGCTTTTTGAGGAGTTTTATGAGTCTAACCCCGACCTTATGTTTATTGTTGAGATAAAGAACGAGGGCGAAAAGGGCTTTAAAGCTTGCGAAATTCTTAATAATACTCTTAACAAATATCCTAATTATAAAGAGCAGATGGTTATTGGAACTTTCCATGACGAAATTGAGGAAGAACTCAAAACTAAATATCCCGACTTGCTCCGCGGTGCACCCACAGGAACTGCCGCAAAGTTTATTTTAACTCAGTTTTTGGGTGTAAACCTTTTTGATAACAGCCATTTTGCCTGTTTGCAGATACCTATGAGTTACGATTTGGGAATTGAGTTGGAACTTGATAAAAAGACTATTATCGACCGCGCACACCGTCGTAATATAGCGGTTCAGTATTGGACAATAAACAATGCAGACGAAATGAGAGAGCTCATTGAACTCGGTTGCGACTGTATTATGACCGATGACCCAATTCTTTTAAAAAGTGTTCTTGAAGAATATAGATAATTAGGTGATTTTGTGAATATTAGAAAAGCAACCCAAAAAGACCTTGCAAGATGTCTTGAAATTTATGAAATTGCAAGAACTAAAATGCGAGAAAACGGCAATCCAACTCAGTGGGGAACCGAATACCCGTATGATTATTTGATTAAAGAAGATATTGAACTTGGCAGACTTTTTGTAGCAGACAGTAACGGTTCTGTTGAGGGTGTTTTTCTTATGGAATCGGGTCCTGATGAAACCTATATTGAAATTGAGGGAAATTGGCTTAACAGCGAGCCTTATTACGTGATTCACCGAATTGCATCGTCGGGTGTTGCCAAAGGTGTTGTAAAAACTGCTGTTGAGTTTGCTTTGCAATACACCAAAAACGTTAGAATCGATACTCACGAGAACAATTTTGCAATGCAAAAGGCTTTGGAAAAATTGGGCTTTAAGCATTGCGGAACAATTTATGTTTTTGCTCCTTGGGAGGGTAAATCGCCTCGAATGGCATATCATTTGAGTTTGTAACCGATAATATATTTTTCTTTAAAACAAATTTTAACGAAAGGAGACCATTATGACCGAAGAAAGGTTGAGAGCACTTCGCGAAAAATCAATGAAATTACCGCTTTTGCCGGGTGTTTATATTATGCACGCAAAATCGGGTGAGATTATCTATGTCGGCAAGGCTAAAAAGCTTAAAAACCGCGTCTCGCAGTATTTTGGAAGTGGCAATCAACATAGCGAAAAGGTAAGGCGAATGGTCTCCAACGTTCAAGACTTTGAGTATATAATTTGCGATAGCGAATTTGAGGCCTTGGTGCTTGAATGTTCATTGATTAAACAATATCAGCCAAAATATAATATTCTTCTTAAAGATGATAAGGGCTATCATTATATTAAGGTCACAAAAGGGGAATGGCCGACTATTTCGGCTTCTTTTGATACCGATGATAAAAATGCCGAGTATTTGGGACCTTATGTTTCGGGTTTTGTTGTTAAACAGACTATTGATGAGGTTAAAAAGATTTTTCGTTTGCCTCATTGTAACAAACAGTTCCCACAATGTGTTGACAGAAAATCGCGTCCTTGTCTTAATTTTCATATAAAAAACTGCTCGGCCCCTTGTTCGGACAAAATTTCTGCGCCCGAATATCGCGAAACTGTAAATCTTGCCGTTGAGTTTTTGAAGGGCGACGTCAACAAATCGGTTGCCACAATGCGCGAAGAAATGGAACAGGCTGCCGAAAACCTTGAATTTGAAAAAGCCGCAAAGCTTCG
>JAZNEE010000101.1:0-7286 GCA_045588405.1 Acutalibacteraceae bacterium | reverse complement strand
GATTTTTGTGATTCGTAACACTATACTTTGACCAAATTTTTTCAAAACAATTACCTCTGATTTTAAATTATGTACAAATAAACATAAACGATCAAAAGATAAATATATTCATACACGCTTTAATTATAACAGTTTAAGTTATTTTGTCAACTAATAGTTGTAGACAAAGCCATATTTTTATTGTTTACAGAGCTTTAAAATTTCTTTTTGTTCATCCAAAATACGATAACTTTCAATTGCTTTCTGAATGGTTTTGCCATGTATCCAGGGGTCTAATGTTTTTTGCTCTATATATGGAAAGGCAATGTTCCATTGTTTTGCAAGCGCTGTTGCAAAATACCATGCAACCATCATGTTAACATAGTACTCATCACTTTTGATGCTTGCAACCCATTTAAGATATTGAGATTTAAAACGTTCGTCAAGAAAATGGCACATCAGCATTTCAATGCCAAATCTAACGGTATATTCTCGGTCTGATTTCAACCAATTTTCTACGTAAGGAAGTAATTTTTCGGCATTGTTCTTAAAGCTAATGGGTCTTAATCCGTCGCAGGTTGCCCAATTGTCTATAAATGGTAAGAATCTTTCAACCTCGGCAACGCAAGTGTCAAAATCATTTATTTTGTTTATGAGAAATGCGTGAAGGTTGTTTTCTTCATAATATTCATGAGGTAATTCCTTTAAAAACAAAGAACCTTCTTTAGTTCCAAACAACTTGTTTGCATATTTTTTGAGTGCGGGAGTTCGCACTCCGATTATAAGTGAAGGGTTGATGTTTGGAATAAGCTTTTGGTGAAATTTTTTGTAATTAAGGTCGCAAAGCTTAAAAAGTTCGGTTTTTATGCTTTGCATCTTTTTTTGCTCTTTAACACGTTTAATGCAACATATATTGCAATCAACAATACGATGGCTGAACATAATATCAAGTATGAAACAGACGTGGGGACTTTATTGCCGAAAAAGTAGATATTACAATCTATTGAATCGGCTAAAGCGTCGATTGTTTCTTGCGGAATCCCTTCACTTAGCATGGCTTCAAAGGCTCCGCGTGTAGCGTGATTTCTTAAAAGTGCCGTTCCGTAACTGCCCGGCAAAAATGAAATAACCTTTTGCAAACCCTCTGAAAACTGGGATATGG
Source organism: Acutalibacteraceae bacterium (assembly GCA_045588405.1). Taxonomy (GTDB): domain Bacteria; phylum Bacillota; class Clostridia; order Oscillospirales; family Acutalibacteraceae; genus UMGS172. The sequence goes on along the minus strand of JAZNEE010000101.1, from coordinate 6,145 downwards.
GCATATAAGCACCGCTTATAAAACCATAGGTTGAGCTTACCATAGTTCCAACGGCCGAAATTTGTGCCTGGGTTGATAAGAAAAAGTTTATAACACTTGAAAGCGCCGAACCGAAAAGCACAAGCAAAACAATATCGATAAAAAGCAATAACATGTCGGCTACCGACATATAAAAGCCTATAAAGGCAATATAAACAAGGCAAATAGCTGCGGCTGAAAGACATATTATAATGGTTGAAATAAGGTTTGAAATATAATAGCTAACAGCAAGTGTTGAAGGCTTTACGGGTGATACTGAAAGGTCTTTTATGCTTCCGTTTGCCTTATCCTGAACCATAAGCATATTGGAACAAAAGGCAACAGTTACTGCTGAAACAGATAATATGGAAGATATAAGCTGACCACCAACAAGGGAATTCACTAACTTTTCGGAAACCCATTCAGGCAATCCTGCCATAAAGCTTCCTTTATAAACGTTTCTTAAAAATGTTGCATATAAAACAAGAAGAATAACGGGTGTTATGAGCGAAACCAAAAACATACCTTTATCTTTAAAAAACAGTTTGGTGTTACGCTTGATAAGAGAATTTACAGTTTTCATTTGTCATCCTCCTTAGAAAGTTTTTTGCCGGTTGCGTTTAAGAAAACGTCGTCCATTTTTCCTTTTGTAATTTCAAAATCCTTAAATAAATCGGTATGCTTTACAATAAGCTCGGTAGCGGCAACGGTATTAGGCACGGTTAGTCGGTAAGCGCCTTTAATTTGCTCATATTTTATATTAAGCGCTTTGACCGATTCTTCCTCGACACCGTAAAGCGTCACAAAGTCACCGGTATATTTGTTTTTTAGTTCCAAAGGAGTTCCTTCGGCGATAAGACGACCGCTGTCTAAAATCACAACATAGTCGGCATCGGCGGCTTCTTCCATATAATGTGTTGTCAAGAAAACGGTTATGTTTTTCTCTTTGCGAAGGTTGTTAATAACGTTCCAAAGCGTTCTTCTGGTTTGTGGGTCAAGACCTGTTGTGGGCTCGTCGAGTATAAGAATTTTGGGGTCGTGGATAAGAGCACGAGCAATATCGATTCTGCGACGTTGACCACCCGAAAGTTTGCCGACAGGACGTTTTAAAAGGTCGGCAAAATCAAGTGCATCTGCCAATTCGATGAGTTTTTCTTTAAAGGCTTGACCTGTAATGCCGTAAAGTGCTGCACGTGATTCAAGGTTATCATAAACACTTAAAGGTGAGTCAAGCACCGAGGTCTGATAAACAACACCTAATTGTGACTTGATTTTATCCATATCACGGTCAAGGTCAAAGGAATCAACCGTTATACTTCCGCTGTCTTTTTTTAATTGTCCGCAAAGAATGTTAATGGTTGTGCTTTTTCCTGCACCATTTATTCCCAAAAAAGCAAACAATTCGCCCGATTTGACACTAAAACTCAAATCGTTTACAGCCTTAATATCATTAAAGCTTTTGTTCAAGTTTTTGATTTCTATTATATTACTCATATTTCACCTCAATAACAAAGTTCCAAAATTTCTTGAATTTCTTTGGTGCCTAAGGTTATATAGCTTTTTACAGTTCGTGTATCACCATAGGTGCAAAGCAGGGCTAAATCGTGAAGTTCTCCACTTTCTATACCAAATTCAGAAAGTGAGGTTGGCATACCGATAGATGCAAAAAACTCCGACATTTTATTAATGCCCATAATAGCGGCCTTTTCATCGTCTTTTTCTAAAACGTCAAATACACCTCTTGCAAAGCTTGCAAAACGTGAAACGTTGGCTTTATAAACGTATTTGGCCCAAGCAGGGAACAAGACCGCCAACCCTGCGCCGTGAGCAATAGAATCGTGCTTGCCACTTAACGCGTGTTCAATCTGATGAACTGCAAGTGCGTTTTCTCGGCCACAACCGGTAAGCCCGTTGTGTGAAAGACTTGATGCCCACATTATGTTGGCCCGTGCCTCGTAATCGCAAGGGTTTTGCATTACTGCCTTGCCCGATTCAACCACCGTTTTGAGCAAAGCCTCGGAAATGCGGTCGGTAATAGGAGTGGGGTCGCAAACCGTGAAATAACGCTCCATGGTGTGCGACATTATATCAACAATTCCGCAAGCGGTTTGGTATTTGCCGACCGAGAAGGTAAGCTCGGGGTCTAAAATCGAGAAAAGGGGACGATTGAGGTCTGTACCAAGGCCCTTTTTCATATTTTCGTCTAAATTTGAAAGCACGGCCGAAGCACTCATTTCACTTCCTGCGGCAGCAATGGTAAGCACCGTTGCTACAGGTAATGCCGAAGTTGGCTTTTGCTTGCCTTTAAAAATATCCCAAATATCGCAGTCGTGCATAGCTCCGATAGCTGTGGCTTTGGAGGAGTCGATAACGCTCCCACCACCAACTGCCAAAATAAGCTCGACCTTTTCTTTCTTTGCCACTTTTACGGCATCGCGTACAAACTGAACCTTTGGGTTAGGCTCAACGCCACCCATATCAATAACATCAATGTTATGCGCTTTTAAAGAACTTACAATTTCACCGTAAAGTCCGCTTTTTATAATGCTCTGTTTTCCAAATTGAAGCATTATCTTCTTAAAGCCGTAGCCTTCGATTATTTCACCAATATTCTTGTAAGCACCTTTGCCAAAGTAAACCTTTGTGGGAGTGTTATAGATAAAATCACGCATATTAAAGCCCCTTAAAGCAGTTCGAATTTTTTAGCGCCCTTGGTTTTTATCCAAGCAAACAGTGCGGCTGTGACAATCGCCATAACCAAAAGACAAAGTGCAAGATAAACAACGGGTGCAAGAATTTCTTTGAAAACGTAGTAATATAAAACGCCGAAAACGAGTGCTATTACCCAACTGCCGAAAAGACACATAGTTACACTCATGCTTTGTTTTATGGGAACCACCTCATTTGTCCAATTAAGGTTGGGGAACAAAAGGTTGGCAAATATGCCGAAAACAGCCGTAAACAAAGAGAATATAACGGCGGTTAATACCGTTAAAACAAAAAACCAAAAGTTCATTTCAAAAACTATTGCGGCGGTTACAGCAAAGATTACCGTGGGAATAACACTTAATATCAAATGTACGGTGATTTTGGCCATCAATACAGACATTGCCGAAACAGGCAACGTTTTAATAATCCAAAGGTGTTTTCCTTCAAGTGAAATCGACGGTGCGGTAAAATCGCACATCGAACCCAAAAACGCTATTGCCACAGCAACACAAAGCCAAATTATTTCTTTGGATGCCAAGCCAAATGAGGTAAACATTTCGTCTACCATATCCTTTTTGATCACCAAAAATACAGCGGCAATAGGCAACATAATGGTGCCAAGTCCACAGTTGAGCATATAAGTAGGACTGCTGGTAAATCTTTTGAATTCTTTTTTAATAAGTGCAGTTTTAATATTGCCCGATTTTGCAACGTTTCCTTTATATCTAATACTTGCGTGACCTTTTTCGGTGGTGGCAAGTTTAAGGAAGTTGAACGATAAAATGCGATATACAATCACAAACAAACCAACAAAAATGGCGGTGAAAATCACCATCGGCAAAATTTCACCCTCGGCGGCAAGACCCATTTGATAGAACGGGTAAATTGCGTTTTTAACTCCGTCGTTGATAATTTGTGGGTTGCTGATGAGTTCTTGCAGCATCTCATAAGCCTTTGAATAAAAGTAGTAATAAACTGCGATAAAACTAAGTGCCAAAGCTATCGTTACAACGTTTTTGTGTCTGATTTTCGAGCTTATAAGCGCAACAACATAACCCAAAATACAAGCAAGGGTTAAAATGAACAACGAGATTACAAAAGGAATTAAAGCCGATAATATATAGCCTAAAATTGAGAGTGAGGTGTTGTTTTTATACCAAACTATAAGTGCAGGCAACATAACAATAAGCTCATACATAAAACCTATTGTCCAAACACCCAAAAGTCGAGTGAACAAAATTTTGCTTGGGGAAACGGGCAAACTGAACATAAAATCGTTGTCTTTTGCTTTATAAAGAGAGCTTATGGTGGTAAAAATGCTGCCGATAACACCGGCTACTATACCAATAAAGCCCATAAGTACAAAATAGAACCAACCTAAATTAGCGCCTATTAAAGGCTCGCACAAAAAGTTGGCCATATAAAAACACATAACACCCAAATAGCCAAAAAGGAACAGGTAAATAGCTCCGTAAATCAAAAGATTTTTTCCGCTTCTGGTGTTTCCGCTTTTGCGGTCAACAAATATCCACGAAAACACTTCAAGCAACTGTTTTTTGATAAGAGGCTTTATCATTTGTCTTCCTCCAATTCAAGGAATACGCTTTCAAGCGAAGAATCACCCTTAACCTCCTCGGTGGGACCTGAAATGATTAGCTTGCCGTCTTTGATAATGGCAATTTTGTCGCAAAGTTTTTCAGCAACCTCTAAAACGTGGGTAGAGAAGAAGATTGCGGCACCGTTATCGCAAAGCTCACGCATAGTGGCTTTGAGCAGGTGAGCGGCTTTGGGGTCAAGACCAACAAACGGCTCATCCATTATAATAAGTTTTGGATCGTGGATAAGCGCTGAAATAACTGCAAGCTTCTGCTTCATACCGTGAGAATAGGATGAAATAGGCTGAGCCAAAGCTGAGGTGAGTTCAAACATTTCGGCGTATTTGTTAATTCTTTCATCGCGAAGGCTTTTGTTGACGCCGAAAATATCTGCAACGAAGTTCAAAAATCCGATACCGCTCATAAAATCGTAAAGATCGGGGTTATCGGGAATATAAGCCAACTTTTGCTTGCAGGCGAGAGGGTTTTCTTTAATCGAAGCGCCGTCAATATAAATTTCGCCGTTTTCAAATTGCAAAATTCCGCAACAAGCCTTAAGGGTTGTTGTTTTACCTGCCCCGTTGTGACCGATAAAGCCATAAATTTCACCCGGTGCTATGTGTAAAGAAAGGTTATCTACGGCTCTTTTTTCACCGTAGGTTTTGGTCAAATTTTCAATTTTAAGCATAATAATTTCCGCCTTTCGTTTGTCTCTAATCTGATGATATCATTTTGATATCACAAAGTCAATAGAAAAATGAACAAAAAGGACTAATTATTTTGCCCCACAAATCCGATTAGAAATCCAAGTTATATTAACTGTCGTTTTTGTCATATTATTTCTTGGGTGAGAGTGTGTTAAAACGAATAGCAATCGGTTTGGTAGTTGTACTTATAATATCTTTGTTATCGGTGGCGCTTTATAACGACCAAAAGTTTTCCTTAATAGTTGGAAGAAGTGCCAATGCCAAAGATCCAAAATGGGCGGCACCCACAGTGATTATCGATGCCGGCCACGCTGAATTACCTAATACTACAGATTAGGTCCGAAACCTGCCGTGAAAATTCAATATTAAACACCCCGAAAACCCGTTGTTTAAGCGGGTTTTTGCCATTTCAAAATAATAAAATGCTTTGCAGTTGAATTTTAATTTAAAATCGTGTATAATATATTAAAAATGAAGAAAGGAGAAAAAGTTTATGAAGGATTTTGAAATTTTGAGTCGCGATACAGTTGTCGCTGTTTGGAAAGATAACGAGCTTAAAGTTTTGAATAATGATTTGTTGCCTTTATATTTAAAACGTGTAAGTGATGCAAAATCTTGGCTTGTAACAAGGGCCATCGATTCGCATAGAGCAAACTCACGACTTCTTAAAAAGGCATTAAGACTTGCTGAAAAAGACGATGTTTCAACCGTTCTTCATGTTAATGCTGCAACCATTACTGATACCTATTGGGTTAGGGCTATCGGCAGTGATTTGAAATATGAAGACGTTCGCTTTAATAAAGACTATTTCTCCAATCTTGCTCTACGAGGACTTTATTCAAGTTTTAATTCTGCCGCAAAGCGTAAGGATACCAAAACACCGGAGCTTACCAATATCGGTAGCTTTGAGAAGTGTTGGAAACTCAAAGACGGAAAATGGTGGATTTATAAATCTGCTAACCAAAAAGAACAGTTTTCAGAGCTTTTTGTATATGAGTTAGGTAAGGCACTCGGAATGAATATGGCTCATTACGAGAAAGGTGATAAATGCGTTAAGTCGCTCGACTTCACCGACTCCGCAAAGGTCATATTTGAACCGGCTTCATCCTTTATGGG
>JAZNEE010000100.1:0-5447 GCA_045588405.1 Acutalibacteraceae bacterium | reverse complement strand
ACAGCAACGGGGTATTTAACACCCTCTTCTCTTTTGGGGCCAAATATTTTCATAAGGAAAGAAACTTGCTTTTCCTTAGTGCCGGCATAGATTTTATAAGAAGTGTTAGAAGCAGTGTCCATAAGCTTTTCGATCTTGAAGACTTCGGGCTTAGGAGGCAAAGTGCCATATTGCAATTCAACAGCTGATTTATAAAGAAACTTGCGTTGTTCTTCCCATTCTTTTGGATCGGTCACTCTTGTGCCGTCTTCTTTTAAAAACGGGTCGGGGAGTTTGCCCAAAACTTCATATTTAGGGAAGCTGACAAAATTTTCATCATAGCTAAACATAAAAACACCTCACAGGTTTATTCTTGCTTTATAATAACATACGAAGCCATAAAAAGCAACATATAAAACAAAAAAAAGGTCGTGCTTTATTAAAAAACACGACCGTTTTTATTATGAATTAAGAGTGAATCCCAAACGTTTAAGCTGTTGCCTTTTTGTTGCCGAGCATCTTGATAACGAACAAGGTTGCAATCATAAGAGCAATAGCGATGGGAAGTGTAATAAACCAGTTCTGAACAAATCCTGTGATAAGGTAGCAAACGAACGAAACGGCTGCAACGGTAATGGCGTAGGGCAACTGGGTTGAAACGTGGTTAACGTGTTCACACTGTGCGCCTGCCGACGACATAATGGTGGTATCCGAAATGGGTGAGCAGTGGTCACCGCAAACAGCACCTGCAAGACAAGCCGACATGCCGATAACCATAAGCTCGCTGCCGGGCTCAAATACGCTGAGAACGATAGGAAAAAGGATACCGAATGTACCCCAAGAAGTACCTGTTGCGAATGCGATTCCGCAAGCTACAAGGAAGATGATAGCGGGCAAGAAGCTATAAAGAGCGCCTGCACCGGAAAGTGCGGTTTCAACAAATACGTCCGAGCCCAAAAGACCGGTGATGTTTTTAAGACCGGTTGCCATTGTGAGAATGAGAATAGCGGGTACCATTGCAATAAAGCCTTTGGGGATGCAAGCCATAGCATCTTTGAAGGATACAAGGCCACGGCAAAGGAGATAAACAACGGTGATAACAAGGGCGATAAGTCCACCTAAAGGAAGACCTACGGTAGCATCGGTGTTACCAAACGAATCAACAAAGGTTTCACCATCAAAGAATCCACCAACATAGATAAGTGCCCAAACAGAAGCAACGATAAGAACAATAATGGGGAGTATGAGGTCGATAACCTTACCCTTGGTGTTAACCTCAATCTGTGCCTCTTCTTCATTGGAAACCTCGCCGCCAAATGTGAAGAGATCGCCGTTTTGAGCGTTAAGCTCGTGCTTTTTCATAGGACCGAAGTCGAACTTCATAAGCGCAAGAGCAATAACGAAAACAAGGGTTAAGAGTGAGTAGAAGTTGTAGGGAATAGCCTTGATGAAAAGACCGAGGCTTGAAATTTCTTCACCCGAAGCAGTGGTAACACCTGCGGTGTATTCCGAAACGGCAGCTGCCCAAGAAGAAATGGGAGCAATCATACAAATAGGCGCCGCGGTAGCGTCGATGATAAATGCCAATTTTGCACGGCTGATTTTGTGCGAATCGGTAACGGGACGCATAACAGAACCAACAGTTAAGCAGTTGAAGTAGTCATCGATAAAGATAAGTACGCCCAAAACGAAGGTGCAAAGCATAGCGCCAACTTTGGATTTGATGTGGATTTTTGCCCAATTACCAAATGCGGCAGAGCCACCGGTTTTGTTGATGAGCGCAACCATAATACCGAGTATTACAAGGAATACGAAGATACCTGCAGTGCCCGAAACGGCGGCAATAAGACCGTCTTGCACAAGGCTGTCGACAGTGCCTACCAAATTGAAGTTATGGTAGAGCAATGCACCTGTGAGCATACCGATAAAGAGCGAGCTGTAAACCTCTTTGGTTACGAGCGCCAATACGATAGCAATAAGTGCGGGTACGAGTGACATAAAGGTTGCATAATAATTACTTGTTGCGGCAACCTCTCCGGCACCTGCACAACCTTCACATACATCCACAACGCCTTCTGCTGCCAAACAATCGGGGCATTCAACCATTGTGGTAGTTTTCAACACACAAGCAAGAACGCCTACTACGGTAATAAGAATTATTGCCGTCAAGATAAATGTGAGAAACTTTTTCTTGTTCATTTTTTTACCTCTTTTCAAAATAATAAATAAAGGTCGCACCTTTTAATAAATAGGGTGCGACCGTAAAGTTAAAACAAATAGCTTTGTTTCGATAGCACTCCACTCAAAAATTCAGGTGACAGTACACGTTATATTCTAACGTGTCCCAACCCGTAACCCTCGGAAAAGGATCTCGGATTTCGGCAAGCACTCCTTTTAGGCGGGCATTTCCGTGCCGTTTCGCCGTACTCATAGTACCTGCGCCTCTATCTCAAAAGCTATTATATAATATTGTGTTACTAAATGCAAGTAAAAAGTGGTAATTTGTCGATATTACATATTACTTGTATTATTTTTTGTCAAACATCGACTTTGGAACGGTGCAAATCGGACATTTGTAGTCCTCGGGAAGTTCTTCAAAAGGTGTGCCCGGTGCTATTCCGTTATCGGGGTCGCCTTTAGAAGGATCATATTCATATCCGCAGATAGAACACTTATAAGCATCGCCAACAGCAGTTGTTTTAGGATCTTCTTTAACTTCGTCGTTTCCAATCGGCTCAAAATCCGAAGCGGGATGCTTGCAGATTGGACAAATGAAATCTTCGGGAAGTTCGTCACCCTCGTAAACATAGCCACAAATCTTGCAAATAAAGCCTTTTTTCTTAGGAGTTTCAGGCTTTGGCTTAATGTGTTTAAAATAGTAATCATAGGTAACCGAAGGCTCGCTTGATAAAACCTTTGCTTCGGTGATTTCGGCAAAGAAAACGGTGTGAGTGCCCATATCCTTTTGGTCGGTTACACGGCACGAAATAAAGGCATTGGCATATTCGGTAAGATACAAAAGACCGTTTTCACTTTTGGCTGTGCTGTCAAAATCGGCCAATTTATCGGTGTTGGCGCCCGACTTAAAACCAAAGCGTTCAAAAATTGCAAACGGTGCGGCTTCGGTGAGGGTAGAAAGATTGAAAACCTTAGTTTTGGATATGAGTTTTTCGGTGTAGTTGTTTTTGTTGACAGCTATCATAAGTGTAAGTGGGTCAGACGTAAGCTGGGTAGCGGTGTTTATAATGCAACCGTTATCCTTTTCGCCTTTTGCAAAAAGAACGTAGAGTCCGTACGAAATTTTAAACATTGCGGTATTATCTATCATAAAAAACACTCCTTTTTGATTATTTTACCCACAAATTTCCAATCAGTCAATAGAATAGTGGTGTTTTTTCTTGTAATATAGTTTTCATTATTGTATAATGGTGCAAAAGAGGTGGGATGATGCAATTAAAGGTCATTGCGAAAATACACACAGAGTTTAAAGAAAAGTTTGGCATACCGCGTCAAAGCGGAATGGTGGATTTACCCGCCACCATCGTTTTTGAACCCGAATATCGCAACAAAGATGCTGTGAGGGGCCTTGACGGTTTTTCACACATTTGGGTGCTTTGGGAATTTTCAAAAGCCAAGTGCGATACCTGGCAACCCACAGTGCGTCCGCCAAGGCTTGGCGGCAACAAGCGAATGGGTGTTTTCGCAACACGCTCACCGTTCAGACCAAATTCAATAGGTCTTTCGTCTTTAAAGCTCGAAAGTGTGGAACTGACCGAAAACAAAGGCCCGATTCTTCACGTTACGGGTGCTGATATTTTAGACGGGACTCCGATTTTTGACATTAAACCGTATATTGCCTTTACCGACTGCCACTCTGATGCTGTTTGTGGTTTTACCGAAGGATATAAGGAATATAAATTGCAGGTTGTGTTTAAAGACGGCTTGGAAAGTGAAATTGAGCCCGATTTGAGAAACGCAGTAACCGAACTTTTGGCCTGCGACCCAAGACCTTCTTACCAAAATGACACCGAAAGGGTTTACGGTGTGTCGGTTTCGGGGTATGAGATAAAGTTTTTTGTTGATGGAGATGTTTTGACCGTCACCGATGTAGAAAAGCAAAAGCGTTTGTAACCTGTTTGGTTGCAAACGCTTTTTTGTCAGATTTTAATTACATTTGTGGGGCAACCGTCAGCGGCTTCCTTGATTTTTTCAACGTGCTCTGCAGGTGGGTTTTCAATAGCCTCGGCAAGTCCGTCATCGGCAATGGTGAAAACCTCGGGGCAGGTTGCAACACAAAGACCGCAAGAAATACAGCCTTCACGATCAATTTGAACCTTCATGTTATTCATCCTTTCGTTGTTTTGGTTATTTTATCCCAAAGTTTGTGCAATACTCACTTTGGGATATTTAATTTCTGTGACAAATGATAAAATGCTTGTAAATTTAAGATAACAATGTTAAAATGAAAAAAAGTTATGCCTTTGGGGGTATGGTTATGGAATATCGCAATCTCATTGATATGCACATTCATTCAGACAATTCAAGCGATGCCGAGCATTCGGTTACGCTTATTTGTGAAAAAGCAATAGCGAAGAATCTTAGAGCCATTGCCATAACCGACCATTACGAGGCGATTGACTGTGAGAAGCACAACAATTTCATCACCTGTCGACAGTCGGTTTTTGAAACCAAAAAGGCAAGACTGGTTTTTAACGGTCAAATAGTTATTTCAGTCGGTGTTGAACTTGGTTCGCCAATTAGAAATATGGAAATGACCGAGCAGATTTTGAAAAATGATTATGATTTTGTTTTGGCTTCGGTCCACAGAATCAAGGGCAAGAAGAAATCTTTGAGCGAGCTTGATTATAGTCGAGAAGGCAATGTGCCTGAACTTTTAATGCCAAGATATTATGACGAAATAATCGAAACAGCCGAATGGAACCGATTTGATTCCTTGGCACACATAACATATCCGTTGCGATATTTCCCCGCGTCAAAGCTTGCAAATTATGATATTATGCAACACAAAGAGCAGTTGGAACATATCTTTAAAACGGTTATTGCAAATGGCAAAGCCATAGAAATAAACACCGCGGGAAACGAATATATAACAAAGGGCATTGTGGGCAATATGCACCCGTGCTTAGAAGTTTTGAAGTTTTATAAGGAACTTGGCGGTGAACTTGTTACGGTCGGTTCGGATGCTCACGATGCCAATATGGTAGGAAGAGGAATAGCCGAAGCCTATGAAATGATGCAAGCGGCCGGTTATAAATACGTTACCTACTATCAAAAACATCAACCAATGCCTATTGAAATTGGATAAAGAAAGGATTTTATAAAATGAATATAAAACTTTTAAAAATGCTCAGTAACAATGCAAGATACTCTGTGCAGGAACTTTCGGTTATGACCGGTCTTTCGGAGGAACAGGTTAAATTAGAAATTAAAGAAATGGAAAGAGCAGG
>JAZNEE010000099.1:0-3612 GCA_045588405.1 Acutalibacteraceae bacterium | reverse complement strand
TATGTTGTTGATTTTGTTGGAACAGGCACTAAAACGCTCGAAAAAATAACCGACGTTAAAACGGAATATGCAGTTGTCAGTGTTTATGTTAGAGCCGATGACCCTTCGGAGGATTTTTCGGAACTCAAAGGCTATAAATTCGGTATTTTGAAAAATATTGATCGCAGAATAACCGAAGGAGCGCTGAAAAACATTTCTTCAATCTTAGGGGAAGAATTGACAATAATCGAATATGAGGCAATAGATGAATTGGCCGAATCACTTCTTATCACAAAAGAAGTAGATGCGATTGTTATAAATGTGTCTTTTATTGATATTCTCGTCGAAATAGAAGGATTTGAAAATGCGGCAGAGGATATGCGCGAAATATATGAATCCGAGATCGAGGCAACGATTGAGGTGCCCGAGAAGAAACCCAGCGGTGGCGGCGGTGGAAGCTATGCCGAGGGTCCGCTTGATATCGGCACTTATGTTGCACCTAACCCATCTGTTAAAATGCCCGAGCACGTTTTTTCAGTTTACTTAAGTGGTATTGATTGTTATGGCAGCGTTACAAGAAGAAGTCGAAGCGATGTTAATATCGTAGCGTTTTTCAACACTAAAACCCATGAAATATTGCTAATTTCCGCACCTCGAGATTTTTATGTTGCAACGCCTGTTTCAAGCGGTGCTCCCGATAAACTTACTAATGCGGGTATATATGGTGCAAAGGTTAGCCGTGGTGCCTTAGAAATGCTTTATGATACCGAGATAAATTACGAGTTTAAGGTCAATTTTACGGGATTTGAGAAAATAGTCAACGCTTTGGGTGGTATTACTGTTTATTCAAAATACACTTTTACTACCGATTATGGAAACACCTATACAAAAGGCTTTAATACGCTTTATGGTAAACAAGCGTTGGAATTTGCTCGTGAGAGACACAGTTTTTCAAGTGGTGACCGACAGAGAGGCAAAAACCAAATGGAGGTTATAAAAGGCATTATTGATAAAGCAACAAGCTTTGCAATGCTGACCAATTACAAGAAAATTTTGGAATCGATTGCCGATAGCATGGAAACAACAGTTCCTCTTGAAAAGATAACCGAGCTTATAAACGAACAACTTAGCAGTGGCGCCAAATGGAACGTTTCAACCTATTCGGTTGACGGAACGGGAGCATCCAAAAAACCGTTCTCACAAAAGAGCAAGTCTTATGTTATGGTGCCAAACCAAAGCACGATAGATAAGGCAAAGTCCCTTATCGGCCAGATTCTTAACGACGAGGTCCCAACACCTTAATAAAATTAAAAAGCACCCGAAGTCATTTTTTAATGGCCTCGGGTGTTTTTATTGAAAGGTTCATCTACAAATGCACAAATTCAGTTAACTACTTGATTTTGTTTAAAAAACAAAGTATAATCAAATAAAATAGAATTTAGGAGGGTCAAAAATGAAAAAAATATTAAGCGTAATTCTCAGTTTGTTATTTGTGTTAGGTTTGTTTGCGGGCTGCGATAAAAAAGCAAGCGATACCGATTCATCAAATGACGGCAGCAGCACTGACACCGTTCTTGACACCGGTGATGAGGTTGTCAGTGACGTAAGCGGTGCTATTGAAAATTTTGATGGTGAAGATGTCGAGTTGTCGGCAGAGCAAATCGAAAAGCTTATCAGCGATGCAATTGCAAAAACCGATGAGTGCGGTACTTTTGAAGTTGTTTCAACCATGACTTCTGATTACGATGGCGAAAAAAGTGAAGAGAAAGACGGGTTTAAGGTTAAAAAGCAGGGTGATGTATACACCTATTATCGCGAATATGCCGGTTATAACCCTATGGATGGCGATTATTTTCAAAAGTATTATTATAATGGCAAAATAGGTTATGAATCAAACTCAAATACAGTAACCAAGATTGTTTCTGACGTTAATTTTTCAAAAGATTTTATATATGGTGACATGGATGAGTTGGCCATGTTCCAAGGCATACATAAAGAGGTATCCAAAAACAGCCCGTCAATCAGTAAGGACGGTGCAGTTTACAAAATAGCTGCCAAGATATCCTTCGATAAGTTGGGGGAGTTTTTAGGTGAAGAGGTGCCTGATAACGTCAGCGGCTTTTATGAATTTGAATATTATATCAGTGGTGGTTACGTTGTCTGTTTTGCAGTTGTAATAGATCAAAATGTTGACGAATCACATATGTCGGCACGTATGGAAATCATTTTAAATGATATCGGTACTGTTGAAATAGAAGAACCTGATTTCTTCAAAGACTTTGATAAAAAGGTTGCTGATAGCAGCATTAAATTTGGAGAATATTTTAGCATACAAAATATCGAAAACGGTTTGAGTGTGGAATATAATCGTGAAGTGACCGAAGATAATGAAATTGTTTTTCAAGTCATGCAGATAAGAACAGGACCTGGAAGCAATGCCGAAACAATGCCCGATTTAGAGTGCTATAAATACAATACCGAATTTCAAGGTTATAAAGTTACATCGGTGTTGATAGGCGGATTCATGACCGGCAGGTTTGGTAAGATTAAACGATTGGTAATCCCCAAGGGTATATATGTAGAAACCTGGGATTTCGATGAACCTGTTACCGAAGTGTTCTTTGAAGATACTAAGGGCGAAGCTCAGCACGATGAAATAGTAGGTGCTAAGGGTGTTTACTATGCCGGCGAGTGGGAATATGTAAACGGATTGCCGACACCGAAAAATTAAATAGAAGTAAAAATGAGTGGATATTTTATCCACTCATTTTTTTATAAAACTACTGACAAATGGAAATTGTTGTGTTATAATTTACTAAATTGTCATATCAAGACTTTTAGGGGATGAAAAAATGAATTTTTTGGAAGAAAGAATTTTGAAGGATGGCATTGTAAAACCGGGCAACGTTTTGAAGGTTGACAGCTTTTTAAATCACCAGATGGATATCGAACTTATGGACAAAATGGGTGAGGAGTTTTATAACCGTTTTAAGGGTAAGACCATAACCAAAATTTTGACCATCGAGGCTTCAGGTATTGCAATTGCCTGTGCTGCGGCCCGTTATTTTAAGGTGCCCGTTGTTTTTGCTAAGAAAAGCAAGAGTATCAACATCGATGGTGAAATGTATGTTGCCGAGGTTGAGTCGTTTACACACAAAAACGTTAATAAAGTTATTGTATCAAAACGCTTTTTAAACGAAAACGACCACGTGCTTATTATAGACGATTTCCTTGCTAACGGATGTGCCTTGCAGGGGCTTATTTCGATTACCGAAAGCGCAGGGGCTACCGTTGAAGGTCTTGGAATTGCGATCGAAAAAGGCTTCCAATACGGTGGCAGAGCCATAAGAAACTTAGGTTATCATTTAGAATCTCTTGCTATCGTAGAGTCTATGGATGATGAGTTTGGCACAGTTAAATTCAGAGAACAGTAATGCTTTGGTCACTGTTTTTCAACTTTTTTAAAATAGGCCTTTTTACCTTTGGTGGCGGTTATGCAATGATAGCCAACATCAAAGAGACTGTGGTTGAAAAGCTTGGTTGGTTAAGTGACGATGAACTGATGCAGGTTATAACCATTGCCGAATCCACACCGGGCCCTATTGCAATAAACCTTGCTACTTACGTAGGCTT
>JAZNEE010000098.1:0-6484 GCA_045588405.1 Acutalibacteraceae bacterium | reverse complement strand
GATTATATAGTAAATGCTTTGAGCGATAGTTTGTGCTTGGGCAAAATCAATGTCATTTTATCCGCGCTATGCGATTTAAATCTTGCTATAAACGAAAAGGCTAAATTTATCCTCCTACCGTTTGATGGAAAAACTGACCTTGAAAGTGCAGAAACTATCAAAAATCTTAAATCAATTATTGGAGGTGAATGAATTGACCAAATATGAAAATAGCTATAATTCCATTATGAATCTTATTGATGCACAAAATAACCCTGAGGCTTATGATAAAGAACTTATCCGTAAAGCTTTTGAACTTTGTGTGTCATCTCACGAAGGTCAATTCAGAGCTTCCGGTGAACCATTTTGTATGCATCCTATTTCGGTTGCAAGCATTATAATTACACTTGGAATGGATTCCGAATCGATTGCGGCATCTCTTTTACACGACGTTGTTGAGGATACCGCCGTTACCTATGATGATGTTAAAGAAATGTTTGGTAAAAACGTTGCCGAACTGGTAGATGGTGTTACTAAACTTGGTAAAATTCCGCTTGAATCAAAGGAAAGTGTTCAAGCAGAAAATATCCGTAAGATGTTTATTGCAATGTCGCAGGATATTCGTGTTATTATTATCAAGCTTGCCGACCGTTTGCATAATATGAGAACTATTGATGCAAAATCTATTCAAAGTCAGCGCGATAAATCACGCGAAACTTTGGAGGTTTTTGCACCTATTGCTCATAGACTTGGTATCAGAGCTGTTAAGGAAGAACTTGAGGACTTGGCGATTATGCACCTTGATCCTGTGGCTTATCACGAAATAGAAAATTCCTTGACCGTTCGTAAAAAATACCGTGAGAAGTTTTTAACCGAAATTCAAGACAGAATCAAGCAACGTGTTGAAGAACTTGTTCCTAATATCACGATTGAAGGCCGTGTTAAGTCCATTCACGGTATTTATCGCAAAATGTATATGCAGGGTAAATCTTTTGATGAGATTTACGACATTTACGCTGTTCGTGTTATAACCGATACTGTTGCTAATTGTTATAACATTTTAGGTGTTGTACATGATATGTTCAGACCCATTCCCGGTCGATTTAAGGACTATATTTCAACACCTAAACCCAATATGTATCAATCTTTGCATACAACCGTTGTTGGCAGAGAAGGAATTCCTTTTGAAATCCAAATAAGAACAATGGAAATGCATCGCACAGCCGAACTCGGTATTGCGGCGCATTGGAAGTATAAAGACGGCATCAATAAAAACGATATGAAATTCGAGGAAAGGCTTGCTTGGATTCGACAGATTATCGAAACACAGCGTGAATCTGATGATGCTGAGGACCTTTTACAGACCATTAAAACCGACCTTTCACAAGAAGATGTTTTTGCTGTTACACCAAAGGGTGACGTTATAAATCTTCCCGTTGGTTCAACCGTTATCGACTTTGCGTTTGCTATTCATACGGCGGTTGGCCTTAAAATGGTTGGTGCCAAGGTAGACGGCAGAATTGTGCCTATTACTCACGAGGTTAAAACAGGTGAGCTTATTGAAATTATCACCTCTAACCAACCGGGTCATTGTCCAAGCCGAGATTGGCTGAATATTGCTAAAACAAATCAGACAAAGCAAAAAATTAGAGCTTGGTTTAAAAAGGAAAAACGTCCCGAAAACATTGCCAACGGAAAATCGGATATCGAACGCGAATTTTCGCGTAATAACATTCGTCTTAACGATGAAGAAATGGAAGCATTTATTTCTGATATCGCTGCAAGACAAAAATGCGCAAGCGTTGATGATTTTTACGCAGCAATAGGATACGGCGGTATCTTGATTTCTAAAATAATGCCTCGTGTTAAAGAAGATTATGCTAAATTCCAAAAAGCTGCAAAACCTGTTAATATTACTGAGATGGTTTCTGAGCGTAAGGTTTCCAAATCTTCTGAAGGCGTTGTTGTTGAAGGTATTGATAATTGTCTTATCAAGCTTTCGCGTTGCTGCACGCCTATTCCCGGTGATGATATTATAGGTTTTATCACTCGTGGACACGGTGTTTCGATTCATAAACGCGATTGTAATAACGTTCCTACAGATTTGAAATCCGCGCCCGAACCCGAACGTTGGATTCCTGCTTTTTGGGAAGTTGGTAGAACCGAGCGTTTTGAATCAACGATTAATATAATGGCTATTAACCGCGACGGTATCGTTGCAGATCTCTATTTTTTGCTTGGCAATCTGCATGTTGCAATTCATGCACTTAACGCCCGTGAAACTAAGGATGGAAATTGTAGTATTTCTATTACCATAAGTGTTGAAAGCCGCGAGCATCTTGATAACGTTACTCAAAGAATCAAAAAGATTCAAGGTGTTTACAATGTTGAAAGAAGTGTAAGATAGGAATAATGAAAGCAATTATACAAAGAATAAATAAAGGCTGTTGTATTGCAGATGGTGAGTTCTCAGGTGAAATTGAAAAAGGTTTATTAGTTCTCTTAGGCGTTCATCAAAGTGATAGCGAAGCCGAAGCAGAACTTCTTGCCAAGAAAGTTGCAAATTTAAGAATTTTTACCGATGAAAACGATAAAATGAATTTATCGGTGCTTGATATCGGTGGTGGAATTCTTACAGTTTCTAATTTTACTCTTTGTGCCGATACTAAAAAAGGCAACCGTCCGTCTTACATAGAGGCTAAGGAGCCTTCTGAGGCTGATAGACTTTATGAATATTTTATGAAATGTCTAGAAACCAACGGTGTTACTAACTTGGCACATGGCAAATTTGGCGCAGATATGCAAATAACAACCGAGCTTGATGGCCCCGTAACAATTATTTTAGACACTGATACCTGGAGTAAAAAATGACTGTAAAAACTGTTCCTTGCGGACTTCTTAAAGCAAATTGCTATATTATAGACGGTGAAAACGAAGCTTTAATTGTTGATCCCGGTTACCTTGAAGGTGAGATATTAAAATACGTTTATAAAAACGAGGGTAAAGTTAAGTATATTTTGCTCACTCACCGCCATTTTGACCATTTAAACGGCGCTGTTGCTTTAAGAAAACTTTGTAAAGCACCAATTGTTATTCATAAGGACGATGAGTGTGGTCTTTACAGCGACGAAGATAGCTTAACTAACGTTTGCAGAGGTTTTTACGGCAACGCCGATCCTGTAGCAAGAGCCGATGTGCTTGTTGAGGACGGTCATTCTTTGAAAACTCAAGAATTTGAAATAAACGTTGTACACACACCCGGCCATACTGTCGGTGGAGTGGCTTTCTGTGTTAATGGTTCTATTTTCAGCGGTGATACTATTTTTAAAGGCACCGCAGGAAGAACTGATTTTCCCGGTGGCCGACATAGTGAACTTTTAGCTTCAATTTCTAAACTCGGGTCGCATTTTAGTGATGATACTGTGCTTTATCCCGGTCACGGAGAAGCCACAACAATAGGAGATGAAAGGGAAAACAATCCCTTCTTTTTGTGATATGCTTTTTGTTATAGTTGGAAAGGATTACAAATATGAGCTTGAAAAATTAAGCCGTTTGTTTTTGCCTTTTATGAACTTCGAGTTTTCGGACGATGCTTCAAAACTTGATGGTGCCGAAAATTACATATATGCCAAAACAACAGAGTTAGAAGATAACTTCAAACTTTTGATTGAACTAAAACTTGATGGCAAACTTGAAAGCAGGGAATGTTTCTGTGAAGAAGAAATTGCTTGCGAGCAAAAACTTGCTACAATGCTTTTTGATTGCTTTGTTAAGGTGACAGGGTACCGACCACCTTGGGGTATTTTAACAGGAATTAGACCTGCAAAGCTTTTAGGTAAACACATTTCTCAAAAAGGCTCTGAAAAGGCTGTTGATTATTTCAAAAATGAATTTCTTGTTAATGATGAAAAATTGAGCCTTTGTTGTGAGTGCTATGAAAGTGAAGAACGTATTATAAATCGTTCCAAGCCTGATAGCTTCAGCCTTTATATTTCTATTCCTTTTTGTCCAAGCAGATGCAGTTATTGTTCCTTTGTTTCGCATTCGGTTGAACAGGCAAAGGTTTTAATGCCTAGCTATGTTGAGGTTTTGTGCGGTGAAATCAAAGAAACTGCTGAAATCGCTAAAAATATAGGATTAAAACTTAAAACTGTTTATATCGGCGGAGGAACACCTACAACGCTTTCGGCCGAACAACTTAAAACTGTTATGGGAACAGTTAAGGCTTGTTTTGATATTTCTAATATTGAGGAATATACTGTTGAAGCAGGTCGCCCTGATACAATAACCGAGGAAAAATTACGTGTTATAAAAGAATTTGGTGCCACAAGAATAAGCATAAATCCACAAACAATGAACGACGATGTGTTGAAATCAATCGGACGTCATCACACTGTTAAACAAACTGTTGATTCATTTCAGCTTGCCAGAAAAGTTGGCTTTGATAACATAAATATGGACCTTATTGCTTGCCTTTCGGGTGAGAGTCTTGAAAGCTTTAAAAACACAGTTGATAAGGTGATTGAACTAGACCCTGAAAACGTTACTGTTCATTCGCTGACATTGAAGCGTTCGTCGTTTCTTACAAAATGCAATACTGTTTTTGAGTATGGAGAAGGTGAATGGGCAGCTCAAATGGTGAGCTATGCAAGAGATAGGCACTCAAGCTCTAATATTAAACCTTACTATATGTACCGTCAAAGTAAAACGGTTGGAAATCTTGAAAATGTTGGTTTTTCTAAAAGCGGATTTGAAGGTCTTTACAACGTTTATATTATGGATGAAACTCATACAATTCTTGCATGCGGAGCTTCAGCCGTTACTAAACTCAGACAACCAAACGGCGATAATATCGAGAGGGTGTTTAACTACAAATATCCTTACGAATATATAAACCGTTATGATGAATTATCAAAGCGTAAACAACAGATTATAGAATTTTACGCTAAATATCCAATCAAATGTTAAAAATTTTATAAACTGCATAAAATTATGTAAAAAATATTAAGGAGAATTGTTATGGAATTTTTGAACAAAGCAAAAAGTTTATGGGGCTCTGTAAATGTTAAAACCGGCGAGCTTATTTATGAGCAAAAATGTAACCTCAAAATGGCAAAGGTTTGCGCAGAGCTTAAAAAAGCTTATGAAAAATTAGGACGTCTCACTTATCGCAAACTCAACGGCATCAAGGTTGACGATGTTGTGTTTGATTCTGTAGTTGAAAATATCGAAATTTTAAAACTTGAGCTCGATTCTTTAAGAAGCGGCAAGTATAACTTTGATTCGGTTGTGTTTGAAGACGGAGAGCTTGTTGAAGGTGAAATTATCACAGAAACGGAATCAGAAGATGAAAAATAATTGCTTAAAGGTCGGTCTTGTAATAGCCGATATTGATGAATACCGAAATTTAGATAAATACTTTGAAGATAAGGCTGATAAATGCGACGTTGCTTCTCTTTTAGGTCATAAATATAACTTTAAAGGTGCAACGAAGGATATTTGCCTTCACACTGTCTGTTGCGGAATAGGTAAGGTTAATGCCGCAAGCGGTTCAACATTGCTTGCAAAAGAATGTGATATTATCATAAATGCAGGACTGTCAGGCGGATTTGGTAATGCTAAAAAGTATGATATTGTGCTCGGAACCGAACTTATTGAGCACGATTTCGATTTAACTCCAATCGGTTACGAACTGACAATAAAACCCGGTAACGAAGGTAGACTTTCTTGTGATAACGAACTTAATAAGGATATTCTTTCGAAGTTCAGTTTTGTTAAAGAAGGTGTTTTTGTTACGGGAGATAAATTTGTCTGCACTAAAGAACTTCACGATTTGTTGACAGAAAAGTTTAATCCCATTGCTTGTGATATGGAATCTGCGGCTGTTGCGCATAGCTGTAAGCTTTTTGGCGTACCTTTTGTTTCAATTCGTATGATTTCCGATGGTGCTGATGACGATTCTGCCGAAACCTATACCGATACACTTAATTGTGACAAAGCAGATGGTTGGACTGCATTGGTATTTGGTTGGCTTAAATCCTTATAATTAGGTGTATTATGGAAAAGAATTTAAATAAGAATTCAAAATCTGAAGGACAAAGCTTTCTTCATGGATCTTTAATACTTATAATAGCAACTGCTCTTGTTAAAATTATCGGTGCTGTTTATAAAATCCCGCTTGGTGAACTTTTAGGTCCGCAAGGAATGGGATTTTATTCAACCGCATACGACCTTTATGTGCCTATGTATTCAATAGCTATGGCCGGTTTGCCGATTGCTATTTCAAGAATTGTTGCCGAACACGTAGCTTCTGGCAGATTTAGAGATGTTAAAAGAACCTTGCACGTAGCACAAGTTGCTTTTATAGTTACTGGTGGATTGGGCTTTCTTCTTTTAATAGCCGCCGCTTTCTTGCTCACAGGTGACGGATTGCTCGGCGTTTTCAATGGTGGTGCTTTACCCGGTATACTTTGCATTGCTCCGTGTTTACTTTTCTGTTGCATTA
>JAZNEE010000097.1:0-19213 GCA_045588405.1 Acutalibacteraceae bacterium | reverse complement strand
ACTTTTACGAGTCGGTCTTTTGCTTTATAGTTTGCTATAAATTTCTTCGGCGGTTTTTACGATTTGGGTTTGCTCCTCGGGGTTGGTTTTTAGCTTGCAAAGCTTTGGTTTGCCCCAAACGTCAAAAATTTTGGGGCCTATCCAAAATCCGTTTTGCGTTTCTTTGAAAATGCCCTTTAAAACCGATAACGCGGCGGTGCGGGGTTTCATAAAAATCACCTTCATGGGGTGTTTTATGATGGCGAAAATCAATTTTGGATAATGCGCCGTTATTCCCGTAAACGTAATGCCCGGATGCACTACCGAAAACTTGACGTTTTGATGCATATCGGCTAGTTTCGGCACCGAAAACATCAAATATCTTTTGGCGTTGCCGTAGACAAGCGATGCTTTTTTACGGGTTTTAAAATCAACGTCTTTTGTGTCGGTTTTCGAATATCGGTGCGCGATACTGCCCACCACGACAACCCTTCCGCCTTTCTTTTCAAAACCGGGCAAAAGCTCGCGGATTATGTAGTAGGGTGACACAAAGTTTATTTGAAAAACGTTGTCAAACCCCGTGCTGCAAATTTTCCTCGGAATGCTGTAAGCACCGGCATTGTGAATAAAAACGTCGGGATTTATGACCTTCAGTTCTTCGGCAACGGATTTTACCGAGTCTATGTTTTCCAAATCTGCCGTTAATAGCGTGATTTTGGAATAGGGGTAAAAGGATGTCAGTTTTTCTTTTAAAATTTCGGCTTTTTGGCGGTTGCGGTCGATGAGTATAAGCTCGGCATGAAGAAAACAAAGATAATTACAAAGTTCGTTACCAATACCGCCCGTTGAACCAGTGAGTGCAACCACTTTGCCTTTTAATGACGAGGCGTTTTTTAAAAGCCATTTTTTATGTTTTATCATATCTTTAAGGTTTCACAGTGGGTTGATATTTCATAAAAATACCCACCATAAAACAACCTCCTGTTTAGCATGCTAATTACATTTTAATATCTTTTTCCCCGAATTGCAATTAAATTTAAGAAAGATATAGGCTTTGCTTTTCTTTTTTGACCAAGTTGAAACGCTTAATGATAAAGCATTTTGTAGTTTTTCACAGAAGAACAATATTTTTCACAGAAAAACAAAAAATCCCTTGACAAATCAAATGTGTTGTAGTAGAATATCGGGGTCGAGTCGAAATAACTCGAAAATCACTATTTTATACGGCGTCGGTGAAGCTTGCAGAAACCGCAAGGTGACTGTGGGTGGATGGCAATTCCGGAGAAGTCTGCTTTATGCAGATGCCGAAGGGGCAAGGGTAACCAATCTCTCAGGCAAAAGGACGGAAATCAAGTCTAACTTGTATTTTTTCGGAGTTGTCAATTTTTGACGACTCCGTTTTGTTTGGAGGAAATAAAAAATGGAAGCAATTCAACAATTTTTAATGCCGATAGTAACCGGCATTAACAAGTACATGTCGGACTACGTACTTATCTTCTTGCTCGTTGGTGTAGGTCTTTACTACTCCATCAGAACCCGTTTCGTTCAGGTTCGTTGCTTTGGCGAAGGTATGAAGAAGGTTTTCGGTAACGTTTCGTTCAGAGGTGGAAAAGGCAAAGGCGGTCTTTCATCCTTCCAGGCTTTGGCAACCGCTATTGCCGCACAGGTTGGTACAGGTAACATCGTCGGTGCCTGCGGTGCTATTCTTATAGGTGGCCCCGGTGCTATTTTCTGGATGTGGGTTATCGCCTTCTTTGGTATGGCGACCATTTATGCTGAGGCAGTTCTTGCTCAGCAGACCAAAATTGAGGGTGAAGACGGCAACGTTTTAGGTGGACCTGTTTACTATATCACCAAGGCGTTTAAGGGTGGCCTCGGTAAGTTCCTTGCAGTTTTCTTTGCTGTTGCTGCAACGCTCGCTCTCGGATTTATCGGTGCAATGGTTCAGTCCAACTCTATTGCCGAAACAACAAATACTGCATTCAGCATTCCCACTTGGGTTGTAGGTTTGGTTCTTGCCGCTGTTGCCGCATTTATCTTTATCGGCGGCATTCAGAGAATTGCTGCTGTTACCGAAAAAATCGTTCCCATTATGGCAATTCTTTATATTATTTTGGGACTTATTGTGCTCGGCTTCAATATTACCAAAATCCCCGAAACAGTTGCTCTTATTTTTAAATATGCATTCTTACCTAACGCTATTATCGGTGGCGGTATCGGTTACGCTTTGAAGGAGGCTATCAGCCAGGGTGCAAAGCGTGGTCTCTTCTCTAACGAAGCAGGTATGGGTTCAACTCCTCATGCACACGCTCAGGCTAAGGTTGAAAAGCCCCACGACCAGGGTGTTGCTGCTATGATTGGTGTATTTATCGACACCTTTATCGTTCTTACCATGACCGCACTTGTTGTTATTTCCACCCTTTATACCGAAGGCGGTGTTCTTGCCGACGGTTTGCAGGAAGGCGAAATGATGAACGGTGTTGCTATTTCCAAGGCAAACCTTATGCAGCTTGCAATGGGCACTGTGTTCGGCTCAACCTTGGGCAATATGCTTGTTGCTATCTGCCTCTTGTTCTTTGCCTTCACCACTATTATTGGTTGGAATTTCTTCGGCAAAGTAAACGCTGAGTATCTCTTCGGCAAAAAGGTAGCTGTTGTTTATTCAGTAATTGCGATTGCATTTATCTTTATTGGTTCGTTGTTCCAGAACGATCTTGTTTGGGAGCTTTCCGATATGTTTAATAACCTTATGGTTATCCCCAACGTTCTCGCCCTTTTCGTACTCGGCTCTATGGTAGTCGGTGCCGTAAAAGAAGGCAAGGAAAAGAAATTAAAGAAATAAGTTTAAGGCTTATAAAAACCCCCGGCACGATTACACGAGCCCCGGGGTTTTATTTGCTCAAAAGGTGTTTTTTCGCGCTTTGGGCAAATTTTTACCGTAAAAAACCATTACAAAGTGGTAAATTTCGGCAGAAAATCGGCTTAGGCAAATTGACGAGAATGGAAAGGTAACAAGACATTTGTAGAGTACTTTTTTCAGATACACAATATATAGGAACTTTTCACAAAACCACCTCAAGATTATATATCAATTCGGCCTTAGAATAGAAAAAGGACAACCAACATAGATATAAAACAGGGCGATTAAGGGTAGGGGGTTAGAAAATGTTTTAACAACCGTGAATAGTTTTTGTGCAAAATGCCAGTGAAATTAAAGTCAAAAAATGTCAATTTTCATAGCATAGAGACAAGTATTAGTACAATAAATTAAAAAATTTTGCTCATTTTAGTGAATTTTTGACAATATTGTGTTGACAAAAAGGCGTTTTTAGAGGATAATACATTGTAGTAAAGTATGCAAACTGGGTGAGTTAGCGAAACTCGCCGTTTTGGAGTAGCATTCTTTCATCAGCACCCGTGCGATCGGGGTTACGGATCGCGGAATATTTTTTTGAAGGTGAAGAAATGAAATTTGTCACAAGACGACTGCTCGCTGCCTTAATGGCAACCGCTATGACTGCGGCGCTTTTTGTCTTGCCGGTCTCCGCTGAAGGTGCGGATGCTTCGGCAGGTTCATCAGAATCATCTATCTCGCTTTATGACGAGTATGATTCTTACATAAAAAGCGTTGCGGACTATTCTTATGCCACAAAGAATGACGAAATAGTTATTCTTGCAGGTGATAAGAATTCCTTTACCGCTGATGGTTGTG
Organism: Acutalibacteraceae bacterium; assembly: GCA_045588405.1. GTDB lineage: Bacteria > Bacillota > Clostridia > Oscillospirales > Acutalibacteraceae > UMGS172. Next base: position 15,522 of record JAZNEE010000097.1, on the reverse strand, counting down.
GAGAATACGTTTATGTTGATAATACAAACGTTCTCAAAAACTATCTCAGTGAAGAAACTGAAAATATGGATGTACTTTTCTGGAAGGATAACTCTGAGTACAAGCAGCAGGGTACCGTAACCTATAAGTTTACCGTTCCCACTACTGCTCTTTATACTATTGAGTTCAAATATCTTCCTCTTGTAAAGACCAAGGGTACTGCCGACAACGTTGACGACAAGTCTTCGACAAGTCCTGTTGAGATAGGACTCTTCTTTGATGAAGACATCGCTTCGTATGCCGACGGTAAGACTCATCTTTACGCAGGTCTCGATGCATTCAAACTTCCCCGTAACTTTGTTAATAACGGCGCTTCGTTAAACAAGCCTTTCGGTGATATTCGTGTAGACGGCCTCGATAACCAGCTTACACCTGAGCAGGTTCAGTTTGCCGATTTCTGCACAGCTTATGCAACCGACCCTTCGGGTGTTGAATCTGAGCCTTATAAGGTACTTCTTACCGCAGGCGAGCACACTGTTACTTTGAAGTCTATTTATGAGCCTTTTGCGCTTGCAAGCATCACCTTCAAAGCACCTGAAAACGCTGCTTCTTACAGCGATTATGCCGCAGCTCATTCTGATAAGCCTAACTATTCAGGTGAGGCAATTGAGATCGAAGGCGAGCATGTTTGGATCAAGTCCACCAATTCTATTGTTTCCAAATCGGATAACAGTTCTGCTGATGTTACTCCTCACGACCCGGTTAAAACCATTCTCAACTATATAGGCAGCACCAACTGGCAGGTTCCCGGCGATTCGCTCACCTGGGTTATCGACGTTCCTGCGGACGGCCTTTATAAATTAGGAATGAATTATAAACAGTCTGTTGTTATCGACGGCTTCTCATATCGTACACTTGCCATTGATGGAGAAATTCCTTTCGAAGAGTGTAAGTCCTTGAACTTTGGCTATTGCACAAGTTGGACTTTCTGGGAATTTGGCAATGGTGAGAATCCTTACCTTTTCTACCTCCCCGCAGGTAAGCACACTCTTACACTTACCGTTACATTGGGCGAGACTTCTGAGTTCTATAAGCGACTCAGCGAGATTGTTGAGGTAATTGGTGATAAATACATCGAAATCGTTATGATAACCGGCGACTCTCCCGACCCCAACCGTGACTACGACCTCTTTAAGCAAATAAGAGACCTTCAGGATATGCTTCTCAAAACCCGTGAGGATCTCGACGTTCTTGCTAGGGATATGCAGGCACTATCGGGAAGCCGTAGCAATAAGTACATATCCGCTCTTAACAACATGGCTCGTATTCTTAAGAATATGTACGACAACCCCTATACCGCACAAAACTATCTTAACGACTACTATACCAACTACACTACCGTTTGTTCATGGCTTTATGAAATGAAGACCATGCCTTTGAGCGTTGACCAGATTCAGTTGGCATCAGCAACCGATGGCTTTACCAATAAGCATTCCGGTTTCTTCGAGACTTTTGCCTTTGAATTCAAGCGTTTCTGCCTCTCGTTCAGCGATGATTTCAGCACCATCGGCGGTGCGGCTGAAGTTGGCGACAAGGGTTCTGTTAGAATTTGGGTTAACTGGGGCCGTGACCAGTGTCAGGTTCTCAGCAACTTGATTCAGGAATCGTTCAGCGCCAAGACAGGCATCAGCGTTCAGCTCGAAATTGTTGACGCTTCGCTTATTAAAGGTATTCTTTCGGGCAACTTCCCGGATCTTTCGCTCCACTTATCACGTACCGAACCGGTTAACTTGGGTATGCGTGGCGCACTTTATGATTTGACCAACTTCTCGGCATCGGTTGATCCTGAAAAATATTCTACCGTTGATGACGGCACGAATTTCTTGTTGGATTACGAAACTGTATTGAAGCGTTTCCAAAATTCTGCCGATGTGCCTTATTGGTATAATAATTCCGATGGCAAGCATTTGTACGCATTGCCTGATACTCAGGGCTTCTTTGCAATGTTCTACCGTACCGACGTTTTCAATAACCTCGGAATTGAAGACCCAAAAACAGCTAACGGCGGTTTGGGTTGGACATGGAACGATTATATTGAAGCTGCTACAATCCTTCAGAGAAACAACATGAAGGCATATATACCTTATACCAAGATTACATCAACCACCTCGGTTAACGCAGGTATGGGAAGCCTTAATATGTTCCCGACCTTCTTAACTCAAAATGATGTACCTCTTTATAATGAAGAAGGCAACAAAACAACACTTACCACAAGTGATGCTATAGCAGCATTTACTCAGTGGACTGACCTCTATACCAAATACGGTATTGAAAAGCAGGCTGACTTCTACAACCGCTTCCGCGTAGGTGTAATGCCTCTTGGTATTTCGACCTATACTCTTTACACTCAGCTTAACCAGGCAGCTCCTGAAATTCAGGGCCGTTGGACAATTGCTGAGATCCCCGGTGTAGCAACCTACAACGAGGATGGAACAATTGCTTCAATCAACCGTTCTATCGGCGGTTCCGGTACAGGATGCAGCGTTGTTGCTCCTTCTAAAAACAAGGACGGCGCTTGGCAGTTCCTTTGCTGGTGGACAAGTGCAGAAACTCAGCTTAGATATAATAATAATGTAGAATCCATTCTCGGCACCGTTTCTCGTACACCTACTGCTAACAAGCAGGCATTCGAATCTTATTCTTGGAACGTTGATGACCTTGATGTTCTCAAGAACCAGTGGGCACAGGTTGTAGAACTTCCTGAGGTTCCCGGTGGTTACTACGTATCCCGTGCAGTTGACCAGGCTTACTGGGAAGTTCTTAACGGTGAAAGCAACGAAAAAGATGCTCTTCTCGAATGGGGCGAGGTTGCTGACAACGAAATTATCAGAAAAATTTCTGAATATCAAAGATAAAGAAAGGAAGGGTAATACTTTATGGAAAGACAAGTTAATTTCAAAAAGATAAAGCGTAAAGCCTTGTGGGAAGAAAACATTCCTTCCTATATAATGCTTTCCCCCTTCTTTATCTTCTTCTTTATATTCCTTGTTTTGCCGATTCTCGCATCTATATGTCTCAGTTTTACTAACTATGATATGATCAACACTCCCTCGTGGGCAGGACTTGGCAACTTTATGAGAATGGTACTTGAAGACGACGTTTTCCCCGTCGTTTTCAAGAACACACTCATTTTCGCCATCATTTGCGGACCCGCAGGCTTCTTGCTTTCGTTCGTTCTTGCATGGTTTATCAATGAGTTTTCACCCATCGTTCGTACATTGCTTTCGTTCATGTTCTATGCACCGGCCCTTGCTGGTAACGTTGTTATGATTTGGTCGGTTGCATTCAGTAGCGATAGCTATGGCTACATCAACAGCGCTCTTCTTTCGGTTGGTCTTATAACCGAACCGATTACATGGCTCAGCACCGCAGAGTATATTAAACCTATTATTATAGGTGTTCAGCTCTGGTCGAGTATGGGCGTTTCCTTCCTTTCTAACATTTCCGGTCTTCAGAATGTTAATAACGAACTTTATGAAGCCGGTTCTATCGACGGTATCCGCAACCGTTGGCAGGAGCTTTGGTTTATCACTCTCCCCACCATGAAGCACATGCTTCTTTTCAGTGCGGTTATGCAGATTGCTTCGTCGTTCTCGATTAGTGCTATTGCTATTTCGCTTGCCGGTTTCCCAAGCGTAGGCTATGCAGGTGATACCATCGTATCGCACATGCAGGACCTCGGTACCGTTCGTTACGAGCTTGGCTATGCGTCAGCCGTTGCTATTGTATTGTTCTTAATGATGGTAGTCTTCCGATTGATTATCGGTAAACTGCTTAATATGACAGGAAAGTGAGGTGGGATAGCAAATGTTCAGAAAAAAGCAAGAGGTGCTCATATTACCCAGTGGCGCAAAAGCTTTGCGTGACTCGATAAATGATGCAAAAGCACCCAAGATGAGACGTTCTTCTCAAATGCAGGCTAAACGTTATACACGTACAAAGGTTGGCAATTTCTTCTATTTCTTCTTCATCATTGCCGCCGGTTGTGTGTCTATCCTGCCACTTGTATATAGTATTTGTACTTCTTTGAAGCCTCTCGATGAAATTCTTATTTTCCCGCCGAGATTCTTCGTTGTTCGTCCCACCATTGCAAACTACACAGCCATTCCCGAACTTTTGTCGAACCTTCGAGTTCCGCTTACAAAATATATCTTTAACAGCTTGTTCACGACCGTAGCAACAACCTTCCTTTATGTTGTTGTTGCATCAATGGCTGCGTTTGTTCTTTGTAAATCAAAGCTTAAATTCAAGGGCGTAATTTTCTACATCGTTCAGTTCTCACTTCTCTTCAATGCTTACACATTGGCTGTTCCCCAGTACCTTATCCTTACTTGGATGAACATTATCGATACATATTGGGTATACATTTTGCCTCATTTTGCATCGACCATGGGCGTTTTCCTTATGAAGCAGTATATGGAAGGCGCTTTGCCCAACGCATTGCTTGAAGCAGCTAAGATCGACGGTGCCGGATATTTCAGAATCTTCTGGACTATCGTTATGCCTATCGTTAAACCGATGTGGTTGACCCTTACACTCTTCACATTCCGTGATGTTTGGGCAAGCGTACCCTCCGGTACCATTTTCAGTGAAACACTTAAAACCTTGCCTACCATTATGTCGCAGATTACCGCAGGTGGTATTGCTCGTTCCGGTAGTGCAATGGCTGTTACCTGTATACTTATGATTCCTCCTATACTCGTTTACTTGATTTCACAGAGTAACGTTATGGAATCTATGAGTAGCGCCGGTATTAAGTAATAAGGAGGAGAATGCAAATGAAAAACACTAGATTTAGTAAACTCCTTCTTAAAGTTGCTCTTTGCGCGCTTGCAGTTTTAATGCTCGTTCCCACCTTTGGAGTAGCCGCTGTGTCTGAAAAGACCGATGAAGTCGGATACAACACCTATACTTATTGGTATGAATTTGTTGGTAAAACAAGAAAAGCGGTTTACAGCAAGCCCATGTACGAGGTATATAAGGTATTCTCGGCACATGATCTTGGTTGTTCAAGTAGTTCAAGCTTTACCGACGTTTGCACCTCAGTAAGCGGTAAAACTTATCTCCTTGACGGAAACACTTCAACAATACATATTATCGATGAGAATTATAACTATGATTCTGAAAAGGTAATTTCTTTTGTTGAGGATAATGATAGAAACCGTTATTACTTTAATCGTGCTCAAGGCATTTTCGTTGATAAAAATGAAAACATTTATATAGCTGCTACCGAAAACGGTTGCGTATATAAATGCGATACAGACGGTAAGCTTATCAAAAAATACGTTCTTCCCGATAAGAACGAAAACAACGGCAACCTCATTCCCGATGGTTTTAACTACCGTCCTCAGAAGGTTGCAGTTGATAACAACGGCTACATTTATATATTGAGCCAGGGTTCTTACTACGGCGCAATTCTTTATGCTCCTGATGACGAAGCCAACGAAGGCCAAAACAACTTCCTTGGTTTCTATGGTGCTAACGATGTTCCGGCAACTATTACTCAGGCTCTTACAACCCTTTGGAACCGTCTTTTTGTTAGCAACGCTAAGCGTGGCGCAATGGTAAGTTCTTTGCCTTACACCTTCGCAGACCTTTGGGTTGATGAAGAAGGCTTCGTTTACACCGTTACCGGTAACACCGGCGAATTAACCCCAACAGGTCAGGTTAAGCGTCTTAATCCGGGCGGTAGCAACGTTTTGTCCAAGTCTGATTCAACCAACTTTGTTGATGAAGGTATTGGTAAGGACTTTAAGGGCAATGACCAGTTCCAAAACCTTAAAGGTGTTGCTGTTGATAAACAAGGCTTCATCCATGTTGCCGATATCACTTACGGCAGAATTCTTATTTATGATAAGGATTGCACAATGCTTAGTGCTTTTGGTGGCGGCAAAGATGGTAAACAGGATGGTACTTTCATGTCCATCAGCGACATCGGCTACAATATCAACAATGATGATATTATCGTTGCTGACAGTAGCGGTCAGTTTGGTTCACTCACTGTTTTCCGTATAACCGAATATGGAAAACTTGTTAAATCGGCTCAGGCCAAGACTATCGTGGGTGACTACGAAGAGGCTGAGGAAGAATGGAAGCAGGTCTTGGTACTCGATGGTAACTGCCAGGCTGCTTACGCAGGTCTTGCAAAGGCTAACTATATTAAAGGTAAAGCCTGCACCGATGAAGCAGAAGCAAAGGTATACTTCGAGAAGTCGATGGAACTTGCTAAACAGGGTTACGATCGTGACACCTATGCTCTTGCGTTCAGCGCAGTCAGAACTGAGTTTATCCGCGACAATTTCACTTTGATAATGCTTGTTATAGTATTGATCATCGCAGCACTTATTGCATTGTTGGTTTACTCAACCAAGCACCCCGTTCGTCTTATTAAGAACGAGAAAGTTCATTTGGCAACCACCATTATGACCCATCCGTTCGAAAACTTCCGCGAAATTAAAGAAAAGGGACTTACTTCTGTTCCCGTTTGTCTTGTAATTATAGTTCTCTTCTACGTATTCACCGTATTTGAGACCACAGCTGGTGGATTTGCTTTCGTTTATTTCGATCCCGCAAGCTATAATGCTTTGCTCATACTTGCTAAGACGGTAGGTTTTGTTATTCTTTGGACCGTTGCTAACTGGGGAGTATGTACACTTATGGGCGGCAAGGGTAAGGTTAAGGAAATATTCACAGTAGTATGCTATAGCCTTATTCCGATGCTTTTGAGCAGTATCGTTTTCGTTGTTTGCTCTAACTTCCTCGTTCCTGATGAAGCAGCGTTCCTCACAGTTCTTACAACAGCATGTACCATGTACTCGTTGTTGCTTATCGTTGCCGGTTCTATGATCGTTCACGACTATAGCTTCGGCAAATTCCTCGGAACATCTATTTTAACCCTCTTTGGCTGCGCAATTGTTATATTTATGCTTGTAACGGTTGTAATTCTCATGCAGCAAACTTGGGGCTTTATAATTACAATCGGTTCCGAAATAATCAAACTATTCTGATAAGGAGGAGAATTTTATGAAAAACATAAAACGTACCGTATCTGCGGTAGTTAGTTTGATGCTCTGTTTCGTATTTCTTCTTCTTGCAGGATGTGGAACAGATGAATTAGCTATTTTAAAGTATAATCAGCCCGAGGTAATCAACAAGCTTGAAACAACCCTCGTTGCTGAAAATGCGCGTTACAGTCTTATTTGGAACGCACAGAAAAAGCGCGTTGTCCTTTATGATAAGATAGAGGATTGCGAATGGAGTTATGTGCCGCAAGAATCCCTTAACACGAACTATGATGAAGAAGGTATGGAAAAAACCAACCACACTTTCTTGGATTCACCGGTTCTTGTTAGAGTTCATAATGCACAAACCCTTAAAGATGGTACAGCACTTCCTATTGCAGCTTCCGCAAGATCAATAGGCAAGGACGCTTGCTCGCTTACTAAAATCGACAACGGCCTTGAAATGATGTGCTATTTCCCCGATTACAAGTTTACCATCCCCGTAACATTCACCCTTACCGATGACGGTATGGATGTATCGGTTGATCTTGATCGCGTTGAAGAAGATGGTAGCGAATACCGTATCACCAGTATCACGGTAGCACCTCTTTTCTGCGCTGTATCAAATGACAATGCAGACAATGAAGATCACTATCTCTTCATGCCTTCCGGTTCCGGTACTATCATTAAGCCTTCAATGTCTCCTGACCCTGAAGATGCTAACTTTGAAACTATTACCGAATCGGTTTATGGCGGCGACGCAAACGTGGATAAGCACACTGTATACACCACTACTGAGTCGGTGAGACTTCCGGTATACGGCGCAGTTAACGGCGACCGTGCCGCTTGCGCTATCATTACCGAAGGTGCTGAATGTGCTAACCTTAGCGCAACTCTTGGTTGGAAGGTTACCGGTTATTCTTACATCTCTCCTGAGTTTTTAGTAAGAGGTCAGCAGAAAACCGTTCAAAAACTCTTCACCTCTGCACCGAGAGAATATACAATTTATTCCGACTATCTTGCACCCGGTAATATTACCATAAGCCTTAAACCTCTTTATGGCGAAGATGCAAACTATGTTGGTATAGCTCATAAATACCGCGAGTTCCTTGAAAAGAAAGAAGCTATTTCCAAGACCACTGACGAAAAGCTTTTGAACCTCAAGATTTACGGCGGTATTGAAACCAAAAAGTTCATCTTTGGTATTCCCAGTGATGATATGTTGGTTGCAACCACTCTTAGTCAGGCCAAGCACATCATTTCCGACCTTAAAGATACAACCGGCACCTCTATTAATGCCAACCTTATCGGTTTCGGTAAAAGCGGTAACGATGTAGGAACCATCGCAGGCGACTATGCTATCAACAAAGCCTTCGGCAAGAAGAATGATATGCTCAATCTTACCGAATATTGTTCGTCTAACGGTGTTGGCTTGTTTATGAACTTCGACATGATCAGATTCAATTCTTCGGGCGGCGGTGTTTCCACCACCTTTGACAAGGCTGAATCTGCAACAGGCGACTATACCAGCAAGGCATATTACGATATGGCCTTCAAGACAAAGAATCTTACCTTGCCGGAGCATTTCCTTGTAAGCAGAACAAAGTATGATGAAATTTCCAAAAACATCATCAAAGCTGCCGGAAAGTGGAACCTTAAAGGCTTAAGTCTTGATAGTCTTACAAGCTTGGTTTACTCAGATTTCAACGATAAGGCATATTTCTCGGGTGCAAACTTTGAGAAACAGGCAGCCGAAGTCGTTAAGAACTATAAGGAATCCGGCTATGCAATAGCAGGTAGCGATGCAAACGCTTTTGTTGCCGGTTACTGCGACCACATTTATGATGTCCCCACTAAGTCATCGCTTTTCAGAGCTTATACTTATGATATTCCTTTCTATCAGATAGTATTTAAAGGCAGCGTTTCAATGTCGGGCTCATCACTCAACCTCGCAACCAACTACACAGAGACCCTTCTCAAAGCAGTTGAAACAGGTTCTGGTCTTACTTATTCGCTCATAGGCGAATATAACACAAATCTTATTTCCTCAGCACAGAATGTATTCTATGGTTCTCTCTATTGGAATGATACCATTGGTGCAGGTGTTAAGGATAGCATTGTTAAAACCGTTGCTGAGTATCAAGAATTGTTCAACTCGGTTAAGGGTGCAACAATTTCAAATCACGAAATCAACGGTGACGTACGTATCACAACCTTCGATAACGGAGTTAAGGTATACGTAAACTACGGCGAATCGGCCGAGACTGTCAACGGTGTAACCGTTCCGGCACTCGGATATGTTAAGGGATAAGGAGGCGTAACTGAATGTCAACAGAACAAATCAATCAAACAGTTGATCAGGTAGCGCCTGCCAACTCTCTTAAAAGACGCAAGAAGCATAAGAGTATCGAAGCTCTTAAAAGCACATACGGTCGTATGTTCGTTCTCCATTGGGAGATAGGTCTTCTTGTTTTCTTCTTGGTTCCCATTTTTAAATCGCTCTATTTTTCATTCTGCGATATATCCTTCTCGGGTGGCGAGTTCCAATACGACTTTGTAGGCTTAAAGAACTATAATTACGCTATCAACGAGAACCCTAACTTTACCAACAATATGTCGGCAACCTTGGGTGCAATGGCACCTTCGGTATTGGTTATCGTAATATTAAGTTTGATACTTGCTTTGTTACTTAACCAAAAATTTAAAGGCAGATTGTTCTTCAGAATGCTCTACTTCGTTCCGGTTATTGTTGCATCGGGTGTTGTTATTCAGCACGTTTTTGCTTCAACCGGTAGTGAGCTTTCTTCATCGGGTGTTTCTGATTCATTTGCATCCGACATGGTTCAGGTTGACGATATTATGGCATGGCTTTCACTTCCTGCCGAAATTGGTCAATTCTTCTCCAACATTCTGAATGACATTTTCAACCTTATTTGGAACTGTGGTATTCAGATCGTTCTCTTCATTTCGGGTATGCAGTCTATTCCTGATTCTCTTTATGAGGTTTCCAAGGTTGAAGGCGCTACCAAGTGGGAAGAGTTTTGGTTCATCACATTGCCCATGTTGGCAAGAACCTTGATATTGGTTATTATTTTCACGATGGTTGAAATCATAACCGATAAAACAAACAGCGTTATGACGTTGGCTTACAACTTCATGACTAATATCAGCAACTACGGTACTGCTTCGGCCATGCTTTGGGCATACTTCGTTGTTGTTGGTGTCATTATGGGTGTAGTAATGGTTCTTTACTCGGCAATTTTCCTTAAACGTTGGGATACAGGAGGTAGAAGCTAATGCTTAAAGGTATCGAAAATGTAAAAGGCCTTTATCATAAGGTTAAAGACTCCAGTTCCGAAGCACGTTATAAGGCTCTTCTCAAAGCAAATGGTGTGTTTGCTTCATTAATGCGTTACGTTGTGCTTATAACAATTGGTTACATCATTTTGTATCCGTTGTTCTATATGCTCAGTTCTTCTATCAGAACCCGTAACTCATTCCTTGATCCTTCAATCGTTTGGATCACCCCTGATGTAACTTTTGAGCACTATAAAGCTGCAACAGAGTTGCTTCAGTTTGGCAGCTCGTTCGTTAACACCATTTTGTTTGAATTGGTTGCTGCTGCAATTCAGATCATAAGCTGCTCGGTCGCCGCTTATGGTTTGGCAAGATTCGAGTTTAAAGAAAAGAAGATCTTAACCTTCTTCATGTTCTTACTCATTCTTGTTCCCTCACAGATGATGATGCTTCCTATCGTTACAACCTATACAAAGCTTGACCTTTTCGGCATACTTGGTTTGATAGGGGATATAACCGGAATCGATATCCGTCCCAACGTCTTGAACTCTGTTTGGACATTCTATTTACCCGCTTTGTTTGGCGTAGGTATCAGAGCCGGTATCATTATCTATATCTACGTTCAGTTCTTTAAGGGCTTGCCCAAAGAACTGGAAGAGGCAGCTTGGATCGACGGTGCAGGTCCTATTAAGACCTATGTTCGTATTGCATTGCCTTCCTCGGGCGTTGTTATTATGACAGTAACTGTTTTCTCAGTTATTTGGCACTGGAACGATTACTATCTCTCAAGCATGTACTTGTATGAAGATAAATGGCCGTTGGCAGTTAGACTTGACCAAATCACTCAGCCCGAAGGCGTAATGAAAGCGTTGTTGGGCGTTGAGTTTGGTCCCTTGAACCCTGAAACCATAGCAGTTGTTATGGCGGCTTGCGTTATGTTCATCTTGCCGGTACTTATAATGTATATGATTCTTCAGAAACAATTCGTTAAGAGTATCGACCGCGTAGGTATTACTGGTTAAAAAATAATCCCTGCATCGTTATCGGTGCAGGGATGTATCCATCTTTTAGGCCTTTTAAACCGTTTGGCTAAATCTAAGTAACGCATAAAAATGGAAATTTCTAGTAAATAAACCGCAAAATGAGCAAAAAGGTTTACATAATACTAAATTTAAGGTGATATTTAACAACAATGTTGTTGTAATTTTGTTGAATATTTCGAAAAAAAACCAAAAATTTTGATTGAAATATCATCAAAGTTTTGGTATTATATATACGTAGTATAGGCGAAGGTGTCCCCATATGCAATAAAACTGTTTATTGAGGGAGCAGTTTCACTGCATTTTTGACACTTTTTCTCTACAAATAAATAATTTCTTTAGGAGGAAATTTCGATGAAAATGAGCATTAAGAGAATAATTTGTGCAGTTTTTGCTTTTGCAATTCTCGTATGCGCAATGTCTGCTTGTGGTAACAAGAGCGGCGAAGCCGGTGCTAATACTTCTTCAGACAGCATTAAGAAACAGGAAGTAGTTGGCGATGATGCGTCAATCGAGCTCCCTGAAATCGACAGATTGGAAAATCCCTACGCAACAATACCTGACGAAATCAAGGGTCAGACTGTTCGTTTCGCAACTTGGATTGACCACTGGAACACCGAGGGTAGAGTTCCCCTTACCAACTTCTACAACGACACTGGTCTCAATGTTGAGTTGTACTTTGTACCTTCTGGCGGTTACGTTGATAAACTTATAACCGCTATTGCATCCGGTGATATTCCTGATGCATTCAAAACCAATGAACGTAAGGAAAACTTCCCCCTTACCGTTCAGCTTGCAGCACCTATCGACGTAGTTTCTACTGTTGACCTTACCGAAGGCATCTGGCATAAATCTATGCTTGAAACTGCTACTATTGATGGTCACGTTTATCTTGTAAACACTAAGGGTTCACCTTGGTCCGGTTCTAACCTTGTTTACTTCAACAAGTCTCTCTTTGCAGACAACGGCTTCAAGAGCCCTGAAGAGTACTATGAAGAAGGCAACTGGACTTGGGCAACCATGAAGAAAGCCATGAAAGATATCATGAGCCTTGGCGAAGGCTTCTCCGGTGGATTTGTTGATCCCGAAGTTCTTGCCGACTCTGCAGGCGCATCTTTCTGTATGTATGACTATAAGACCTCAACCTTCAAGAGCGGTGTAAACCAGAAAGAACTTCTCATGGCATATCAGTTCTACGCTGAGCTTAAAGAAGAAGGCGTTATTTCTAACAGTGGTTTCGGCGACTTTATCGATGGTAAGTCAGCTCTCGTTACAACCGGTGTTTACGGTCTTAAGACCACCGGTCACTGGAAAGATATGGACTGGAACGACATAGGCTTTACTTATCTTCCTTCCATTGACGACGCTACTCCCGCCAGAATTTCTTCTATCTACCGTATGTATGGTATTATAGCTGGCGCACCTCATGCTAACGCTGCAGGTTACTTCTTGCGTTATTGGCTCGATCCTGACAACTACAACATTCAGGAAGAAACCTTCATCAGTAAGAAAGCTGGTAACTTCTACTTTGAACTTACCAACTCTGAAGCAGACGACAAGTACTTCAACTTTGATGATGCTTGCTGTGCACTTGTAGGTAGCGATACACCTGACATTTTCTATGGCAAGGCTGCTGCTGCTACTCCTGGTGCCGTTAACACTGAACTTCAGGCAGTATCTAATGTTGTTAACGACGCAGTTAAGAAAGCAAACGATATCATAACAACTTTAAGAAATAAATATAAATAATCAGCGTCAATTTTGGCGTACGGCTTAAAGAGGCCTAAAAACCTTTAAGCCGTAGCTTCTTATCACTCGAGAAAGAGGTAAAACAATGAAAACACGTGCTTTTAGAAAAGCAATAAGTGTTATCTGTGTTCTTTCAATGCTGTTGTCTCTTTGTGTGACTTCGCTCGTTGGCACAGTAAGTGCTGCCGAGAAAGAGTACACCCTTAATAACAAAGGTGTTGTAACCACTGATAACCACGAGCCGGGCAGTCCGCTTCCTAAAGTTACTCTGCCCAACTTCCTTGGCTGGTATGATAAAACCCTTACCACCAAGTATAATGTATACCCTGAAAACGTCACAGAACTGTTTGCTAAGTATGGCAGCGTTATCGTTGAAGATGAAAGCGACATTTACTCACCTAATACTAAAGATGATTGTGAATTGAAAGTTGTTAGCGACCCCGATAATGCAAGCAACAAAGTTTTAAGCATGTCTAATGCAACCGGTAACTGGCACGTTGCACCCATTGGAGCACCCGGTGCAGACGAAGGCTTTAAACCCGAAATCGGAAAAGCTTATGTTGTAACATTCAAATATAAGATTGTTAACATTGGTGATTTTGTAAACTTCACAATATACGGTAGTAATAAGGATGGTATCGGCACAACTGGCGGTAAAACTGCCTCTCATTTAGCCGGAGTTCAAAAGAAAGCTAATACTAACGGTTGGGAAACTGCTGAAATCAATTTCACTTTCAACTCACCCGAAGATAAGCCTTATATGCTCTTGGCTGTTTATAATACTTCAACTACTACAACTGTATATGTTGATGACATTAAAATCGAACCTTTCGCAACACAGCCTGTTATAGCAGATTTTGAAATGGATTTCGAAGATAATTTCAAATTCAGCAATGGTAATGATTATACCTATAAGTCAGGCAATAACTTTGTAAGTCGCGGCGAAATCGTTGACATCGATGGCAACAAGGCATTCAGATTGATGCACTTCCGAAAGAAGAATGGTAACCTCTACTTTGTTGTTGATGATGGTGAAAAGTTTATCGCCCTCGGAGAAGGTGCTATCTACACTGTTTCCTTCGATTATTTTGTTGAGCACAGTGAAACTGAGACCCATGTTAATCTTTACGCTGTAAACACAAAAGATGGTTCTGCCACAGCATTGGAAACTTTTGATCAGTTTACTTATCGTGATGACAATTTTGAAGAAGATGGCTGGGCACATGCTACTTTTGAATTTATAGCTGATGCTAGTGTGGAAGGAAAGAACACACTTGGTATTGGTCTCTTTAATTTAACTAACTGTCCTGAAGAATATGCTACCAGCGTTCTTTTTGACAACGTAGTTGTTCAGTGCCACTCTGTATCCGGCGCTGATTCACTTATCGTGTTCGATTCCATGGGCGGTGACGAGTGTGACGAAATGGCCGTTCCTAATGGCACTGCTCCCACTTCACTTCCCACTCCTACAAAATTTGGCTATAATTTCGCAGGATGGAAATACACTGTTACAACAGGCTCTGGCGATTCTGCTGTAACCGAGACTCGTGATTTTACAACTTCTACCGTTCTTGGTGAAGGTGTTATTCAATACGTATATGCAACTTGGACTCTTAAAGACGGCGTTATCGAACTTGGCTTCAGAACCAACGTTGAAGAGTACGACGCTAACGTTGGAACCATCGTTGCATTCCCCGGACAGCCCGTTGTTGGCATGCCCAAAGATCCTAAATATGAAAACCAGACTTTCGTTGGTTGGTATTTAGACCGTAACCTCAAAAATCCTTTCGATCCCAATGCAGCTCCTGCAGAGAACACCATTCTCTATGCTAAATGGGAATCCGGCGGTATTGTCGTAGACTATGAGGATTACACTCTTACCTTACCGGGACACATATCTACCCGTTTTAAACTCATTACTGAAGATAACGGTAACAAGTGCCTCAATTACAACGTTAAATATGGTACTAACAAGGATCATAACACCCACACTCGTGCAATGTTCCAGGATAATGGACAACAAATCCGTGCTTATGAAGGCTCATCTTATGTTGTAACCTTCAAGTATAAAGTAACTGATTTTGAATCTCAGGGAAGAATTCGTATTTTCCTTTCTCAGAGATCTGACACATATCTCAGATACTCACAGCAGGCAGGCACTATTACCTACACCGACAACACCGATGGTTGGGTAGAAGCCAAAGTTGAATTTGAAGCAACTCTTGATTCTGAGGCAACTTCCGAAGATAACTATATGTCAATTTCTATGAATGGTAATGCTAATATTTTTATTGACGATGTAGTTATTAGCTGTCCTGAAAACGAAATGAACGTTTATGGTTCTGCTATTCGTTTCAATGTAAACGGTGGTAATATTGAAACTGCAATCTGTGGTG
>JAZNEE010000096.1:0-2588 GCA_045588405.1 Acutalibacteraceae bacterium | reverse complement strand
TGATACAAAATGTCCCATTTCGTGAGCAACTGTGGCGGTGCTTTTGTATGAACCGTTGCTTAAAAACACAACGCCCTGATTGTAGTATTTAAGATATGTGGTGAATGCACCTTCAAGAGAAACGCTTGTGCCGTAACGAATGTGCTTGCCGTCAAACATGGCATTCATTTTTTCCTTCATGCTGCCGTCGAAGGAATTTATAAAGCCTTCAACATAGTTGGTTGGAAGCTTATTGTATTCCAATGAATTAAGATTATAAAACTCCTGATAATCTTCTTTAGAAACATTAGCAGAAAGGCGATATAATGCTTCGGAGCAATTGCTATACGCGGGAACGATATATTTCTTTACATTATCACGAAAACTTTTGCGGTCTGATTCGGAATAATCACGGTTATATCCGTTTTCGGTCATATAATCGTAATAATTGTCATATCCCCAGGCTTTTGCTTGTTCGTTGGCTGCCTTGACGTGTTCAAAGTAAAGTTCATTTACCTTGGTGCCCCAATTGTTTTTTTGGCTGTCAAGCGAGTTGAATTTGAGCAGGATATCACTCAAAACATCTCTTGTGCGAATAAATTCATCAATATCGAGGTTTGAAATGGATTCGATTTCTTCATCGGTCCAATCTTCAAAAACGATATTTTTATAAGGTGAATCTGAAACATAAATATCGCGGTAGGTGCGATAATACTCAGCGGCTGATTGGGTTATCAGCTTATCGATTTTTTCGAAATTTTCTTTTGCCTCAGTGGTGTTATCGGTATAATAAATTATGTTAGCAACACTGCGCTGAGTTGTAAGATAATCTGCAAGTTTTTCACTTTCTTCGCGATATTTTTTAACATCGGTCTCACTGTTTCCGCTGATAGCGGCAGTTTTTAGGTTGCTAATGGCTTCAAGATACCTGTTGTAATCAGCATCGGTAAAGGTATATTCAAATATATCTTCGGGAATTTTCGGAAGTTCGTTCGAAACAATATTCGATTGTGAACTTTCGTTTTCATTCTGCGACGAGTAATTTGTATCTTGATTACAAGCCGAAAGTGAGAATATAAGAATAAGAGAAAGTAATAAGGATAATATTTTTTTCATATTATGAAAATTCCTTAAAAATGTTATTATTTATAAAAAATGTTAGTGGGTATAGTCTTTATAAAGCTTTATGCAGTCGTGAATGGGAATATATTTGCCACCGCCGTTTGCTGTGACGCAAATGATTTCGCGACCGTCGTTGGTCAAAGCATAGCTTACAAGACAATTTCCCGATTTC
The DNA here is from genome assembly GCA_045588405.1 of Acutalibacteraceae bacterium. Lineage (GTDB taxonomy): Bacteria > Bacillota > Clostridia > Oscillospirales > Acutalibacteraceae > UMGS172. Next base: position 1,315 of record JAZNEE010000096.1, on the reverse strand, counting down.
ACAGTATAGCCTGTTTTACCGCCTTTAATAGTTGCAACCTCAGGCTCGGTGCCATACATTTTTTCAAACATTCCGCTGTGGAATTTAAGTTCATCGTGGTAAGCGTTGGCAGGAACGTTATAGTATTCGGTTGAGATGACTTTGCGGCAAAATTCGTTGTTTAATACCGCTTTCATAATTATAGCCATTTCGCGGCAGGTTGTGTAATGATTGTCATTGTGAAGACCGCTTGCATTGCAAAAATTGGTGTTTTTAAGACCTAAGATCTCGGCTTTTTTATTCATAAGCTCAACAAACGCTTCTTCACTGCCGGCTATATGAATAGCCAAGGCAACCGTTGCCTCACCACCCGATTCCAAGATAGAACCATAGAACAAATCTTCAATTCTGACCATCTCGTTAGGCATAAAACCTGCCATTGTCGAACCTTCAACATAAAGCGGATCGATTATTTCCGAGGTCATCATAAAGGTATCGTTAAGGTTAACGTTTAGCTCTGCTGCAACCAGCAAAACCATTATTTTGGTCATCGAAGCGGGATAAATCTTCTTGTCGCATGATTTTTGTGCTAAAACGTTTGAGGTGGAGCAATCAACCAATATACCGAATTCGCTTTCAATATTACTGCCGATAGAAACCGTTTTTTCGGTCGTGATGGGGGCAAATAAGGTGCGCTCGGGTATTGTTTCCTGCGATATGGTATCACTGCTTAATTGAAGCGCTGCATAGGAGCCTTGTTCACCGTCTTTATCGCTTTTAAAAAGTGACACAACAAACGAAATTGCCAAACAAACAGCAACAATTATAGCAACCAAACCCAATATATAAGGTGCCAAAAGAGCCGCTAACTTCAAATATCTTTTTTTAGAAGGTTTGCGACGTTTGTATTCGGAATATTGCCTTGGCTCTCTTGCTTGGCGGTTTCGATTTGGAGTTGGATCGTATTTTTCAAAAAAATCTCCGTATTTTCCGTCAGGCATTAGTTTTTTACCTCGTTCTTCAAATATGCTTCAAGTCTGTAAATAGGGAAGCCTTGGGAAGAAAATTTTTGCTCATATTCGGTTACGATATTATCATCGAAATCACTCTTGTGAAGGTCAAGGGAAACATTTTTAAGCGTAAAGCCATAGTCGGACAACTGCTCAATAGAATATTCGAAAAGCTTTTGGTTGTCGGTTTTTTGATGAATCTCACCGTCTAAAGTCAAAAGTTCTTTATAAAGTTTCAAAAAGGTTGGGCTTGTGAGTCGATGGCTTGCGTGACTGTTTTTGGGGAACGGGCACGAGAAATTGAGGAATATACGTTCAACCGAGTT
>JAZNEE010000095.1:0-2509 GCA_045588405.1 Acutalibacteraceae bacterium | reverse complement strand
CCTGTCTGCCAGTTCCAGCACACTCGCATATTTAAGCGCTCTTTCTCAGAGCGCTCGCTTATTATAGCATTGTGACATGCCTTTGTCAAGCATAAAATTTAACTTTTTTGAATTTTTTTGCAATTATTTGAAAATTTCCATTTCCGCGTTATAAAGCATATCGCGATTGACCAAATAAACCTGCGGTTTACGGTTTCCTGCACTACTAAAAGCATCGGCAAAAAGGCTTGGATTGATGTTTTCGATGTTGCCAGCAGGCAAAACAACCTCAACCTTTAATTCATTGCCCTCAAGCTGAGTTTTAATGCTTTTTATCTTTTCGGCAAGGTTAAGTTCGGTGACTTTGCCCTTTTTACCCTTCTTTTGCGCGATAATAACATTGCCGTTTAACATGGATTCAAACTTTTTCAAAAGTTCTATATCATCATCGGAATATAAAAGTGAATATTTAGCAAAAGAAAGCTCGGTTGTTTTCATCAAAATAGGCCCAGCAGATAAAAATTTCAATCCTTCGGCAGAGTTTTTATTAAGCGCATCAACAACCATTTCGTCGGTGAAATCGTCATCAGTGATTTTTAAATCAAGAACATCGTAATCGGTTGTCATACCAAGTGACAAAGGCAACGCAAAAGTGACGTACAAATGCTTATTAAAGCCTTCGGTATGCCACGCAGGCACCTGTGACACCTTAACAAGTCTTGTGAAATATCTGTTCATATCAAGATGAGATACAAACTTCATTCTGTCCTTTTTAGAACAGATGATTCTAACGTTTCTCATAGCAAACACCCTCTCCATAGCAATTTGCACCGCAAGCCGCACATTTTTCACGGCAATTAGGTGTTGTGCACTCATTATGAGCTTGCAAATTCTCGCGCTTCAAAAATTCTTCACTCACACCGTAATCAAGATGGCTCCAAGGCAAAATCTCAGCAAAATCGCGTTTACGGGCATTATAGAACGAGGGCTCAACGCCTGCAATCTCAAAGGCTTTCAACCATTTATCATAATCGAAGCACTCACCCCAACCATCAAACTTACAGCCAAGTTCTTCGGCAGCGGCAATAACATTACCAAGTCTGCGATCTCCACGTGCGAAAACACCTTCAAGAACGCTTGTCCTCGAATCGTGCCAGCTAAGGGTAATTTTCTTTGTTGTTAGGCTATCGGTTAACAATTTTTGCTTTCTTTCGATTTCCTCCAAAGTATCTTGCGGCTCATACTGGAACGGAGTAAAAGGCTTTGGTACAAAGGAAGAAACACTAATAGAGACATTGACCGATCTACCCTTTTGACGCTCGGGCATATTGTAATAAACGTTGACAATACGCTGACCAAGTTCTGTAATACCTCTTAAATCATCGTCGGTTTCTGTGGGGAGTCCAAGCATAAAATAAAGCTTAACATTTGTATATCCACCTGCAAAAGCAGTTGTGCAGGTTCTCATAATTTCTTCTTCCGTGACGTTTTTATTTATAACGTCGCGAAGTCTTTGTGTGCCTGCTTCGGGTGCAAAGGTAAGGCCGGATTTTTTAACCTTTTTAACCATTTCAAGCAGTTCTTTTGAGAAATTATCAACACGAAGTGAAGGCAAGGAAATGCTAACGTTATCCTTTTCACTCCACTCCAACATATATCCCAATAGCTTTTCAAGTTCGGTATAGTCACTTGTACTTAAAGAAGAAAGTGAGATTTCTTCATAACCTGTACTATCACAAAGGCATCTTGCCTGGGCGTTGACGGTTTCGGCACTTTTTTCACGAACAGGACGATAGATATAACCCGCCTGACAGAATCGACAACCTCTGATACAGCCTCTGAAAACCTCTTGCACTGCACGGTCGTGAATAATTTCAACGAAAGGTGTCACAAAAGTTTTAGGGTAATGAACAGAATCAAGGTCCTTAATAATTCTCTTCTTTATAACCTTTGGAACATCACATTTGGGCACAATTTCTTTAATTGTGTTATCGTCATTATAAATAACATCGTAAAGAGAAGGAACATAAACACCCTCGATTTTAGCAGCAAGCTCTAAAAACTCTTGCTTTGAAACACCTTTATCACGGCATTCACGATAAAGCTCGATAACCTCAAGGTCAACCTCTTCGCCTTCGCCAAGGAAGAAAATATCAACAAAATCTGCCAAAGGCTCGGGGTTGCAAGCACATGGGCCACCTGCAACGACAAGATTTTTAAGTCCTTCCCTATCCTTAGACAACATAGGAATACCCGACAAGCGAAGCATATGTAACACGTTTGAATATGATAATTCATACTGCAAAGTGAAACCGATAATATCAAAATCAGACACGGGGTCACGACTTTCAAGCGCAAAAAGAGGTATATTATTATCAATCATAACCTCTTCAAAATCGAGCCACGGTGCGAAAACGCGTTCACACCACATATAATCCTTTTCATTAAAAAGTGAATAAAGGATTTTCATGCCAAGATGCGACATACCTATTTCATAAGTATCAGGAAAGCAGAAAGCAAATCTTAAATC
>JAZNEE010000094.1:0-10865 GCA_045588405.1 Acutalibacteraceae bacterium | reverse complement strand
ATATCTATATGAAACAAGAAATCGTTGTAATACCTGAATATACGGCAGAACAATATCTTAACACCTCGGAACCATACGAATTTTTATATGGTTACAAGGACAACAAATTTATGCTCAAACAGTTATTACAGAAAATGAAGGCAAAGGCTGGGGCGGTTGGTGTCAAGTGCTTTGTGGCCTTGTTTGATGCTTATTGCCAGATGCAGGCCAAACAGAACGGTGTTATTATGGAAAATTCTACGCAATTTGACGGGCAAGAGATTGAATTGTTTTCCGGCGAATATGTCTGCGATGATATGGGTGTAATGATACAAGATAAATATGGCTTTGAAAATGTCATTTGCCGCCACCCAATATTGCCCGTCCGCCGTCTGGTAAATGTCGATAGCGGCGAGGAACGGTTGCAGATTGCTTACCGAAAGGGAAAACATTGGCGGTCTTTGATAGCCGAAAAGTCTACAATAGCATCCAGCAACAAAATTCTTGACCTTGCATCGAGCGGCGTTCTTGTAACAAGCGAAAATGCCAAGGCTTTGTCAAAATATCTGCTTGAAATTGAGGACTTGAACTATGAAACCCTGCCAGAGCAGAAATCGGTTGGTAGGTTAGGTTGGGTCGGTGGAGGGTTTTCGCCTTATGTTGACGAGTTGGTATTTGACGGCGAAAACAACTTTAAGAATATATTTAACGCCGTAAAATCAAGCGGTAGCCGCGACAATTGGGTCGAGGCGATGAAATCCCTTCGCGCCGAAAAAACGGCGGGGCGGCTATTTTTGGCCGCGTCTTTTGCAAGTGTGATTTTGGAACCCTGCGGATTACTAAGTTTCTTTTTACATGCCTGGGGAAGTTCCGAAGTCGGCAAGTCGGTCGGTTTGATGATTGCCGCTTCGGTATGGGCATCCCCAAAAATGGGTGATTATATTACCACCTTTAACAGCACCCTTGTCGGCCAAGAAATGATGGCTTCATTCCTCAACAGTTTACCAATGTGTATTGATGAACTTCAAATACAATCTTCTGCCGGAGTTAAAGATTTTGATAAGACCATATATCAACTTACAGAGGGTATAGGAAAAACAAGAGGTGCAAAAACGGGAGGTTTGCAAAAAGTCAATACTTGGCGTTGTTGTTTCATAAGTAACGGTGAAAGACCGATAAGCAACGCTAATTCGGGTGGTGGTGCTATTAACCGTATTATTGAATTTGAATGTACTGACAAAATTTATTCAGATTTACCCGAAATGTGCGATTTAGTCACAAAAAATTATGGCTTTGCAGGTCGTGAGTTCGTGGAATATCTTCAAAAAGAGGGTTCTTTTGACCGTGTAAGGACTATGCAAAAAGAATATTATCAACAGTTGGTTAAAACTGAAAGCACCGAAAAACAAGCATTGTCTGCATCAGTTATTCTTGTTGCTGATTGTCTTGCAACGGAGTTATTTTTCAAAGACGGTAACAACTTAACTGTTAGTGATATGGTTAAAATTATGACTAAAAAAGATGACGTAAACGTCAATATGAGAGCGTATGATTATATTTTAGACCTTGTAGCAGTAAACCCAAATAAATTCAAAACTAACGATTTTGGCGAATATCAGGGCGAAGTGTGGGGCAAAATCGACGGCAACCACATTTATATTATAAAGTCGGTATTTGATAGAGAAATGGGAAATCAAGGTTTTAATTCCACCGCCTTTTTATCTTGGGCAAAAAGAATGGACTTACTCGTTTGCGATGCTAACAAGCGTACCAAAAAAGCAAGAATAACCAACGGTGCGACAAATTGTGTATGTATAATTAAGAAAAACGAGGAAGATTTACCCGAAATTGATGACGATTTGGACTTTTAGTGTTCCCTGTTCCCTGTTGTTCCCCGCTTTTTATACACCCTTATATATTAGAAAGATAACATATTATATATCTTTTCTCACGTATAGGAAATTTTTTTGAGGGGGAACAGGGGGAACATAGGGAACAAGACCTTAAAAACCCTGTATTTATGCGGTTTGTAGCGTTCCCTGTTTTGTTCCCAATGGTATATAAAAAGGGGAACAGCAGTAAAACAATTATAAAAATTTCTCAAAAACTTTATAAAAAACTATTGACAAATATATAAAAGTGTGGTAATATATACTCACAGCAACGGGGAACGCCCGAAAATAAAGGAGATAACACAAATGAAAAACATCGTATTAGTAACGCTCGCAAAGGTTGATAAGGACTGTTCGCTTGACAAGATTAAGTCGGTTTTAAAAGGAGAATGCGATAATGCTACTTTTGAAATCACCGAAGCAGATTATAATGATATGTTGACCAATGTATTATATGCGTTGGCATAAAAACACCTGATATTGATTAGGAGGCAATGAGATATGACGAGATTTGATTTAATTAAACTTTTGGAGGATTGTGACGACAAACTGTTATGTGAGGTCGATTTGAATTTGCACGACCTTGCAAGAGAACAAGCACATTATGCCATTCAAGACGCAATAGAGCGATTACAAGAAAATGAATGCGATGATAGAGGATAAGGGCAGCTAACAACCGCCCACAGATAAAGGAGGAAATAATAATGGGATATGAAAGCAAAATTTATGTGGTAAGAAAAAGTAATTTTGACGGTACGGGCGAAAAGAAGTTTGCAGAAAAAATTGCAGAGTTTGATTTATGCAAAGTTTACGGTGTAAGCAACATTTTAAGAAATATGCCGAAAACCAACTGCTATATTTATGCCGATGATGGCAATACTGAAATTATTGAAGATAGATATGGAGAAGAATTGACCGAATGTACTCCTGTTAAACTTTTGGAAATCATTGAAAATGAAAAGAAAAAAGATGATTTTGGATATTGGCGATATGATATAATTTTGGCAACTTTAAGAGAATTGGTAAAGTTGAAAGATGAAAGATTATATTGTTTGCATTTTGGGCATTAAGGAGGAAAAAAGATGCGTATTTGGGATTATCGTCTACTCCCGTACTTGCCCGATGCACAATTCAAAGGGCAGTTAAGGGAATTGGTTGCGATTATGCGTTCTTGGAGGGATAACGGGACTACAAATCATTTGCTTATTAACAAGGTTATGGAATATGAGCGTAATGAATTGGTAAGATATTATATTTATTATGAAACCGTTTACCACCAACGCTATGGCAAATGGATAGACCAAAAATATTGGGAAGAATTTAAGTATTTTCAAAAAGAAGAAACCGACAAGAAAAAGTATTATTCGGACGGTTGGCACACAAAAGAATATTTGCGGTCAAATATGGCTAATTTGTGGGAAAAACACTTTATGGGTGTCGGAAAGTCAAGGATAACCGATGAAGAATGGCAAACACTTTGCAGGGGTTATAAGGAAATTACAGGGGAGGATTATGTGATATGAGAGAGATTTTATTTAGAGGAAAGCGAGCAGAGAAAACAAAAGAGGTTGTTGGTAATATAACGGACAACCCCGAATTGCTTGGTGGCGAATAATGGAGCGCAAACGATATTTAGAGTTATGCCAAAAGTATGTGGTGGGGTGTGATATAAGGGTTAAATATAAAGACACCGAATATCACCCTTACCGATATGAGTTAGGGTTTGATGATAAAGGAAATTCAATTCACACGGCGATTTTAATGGATAAATGCAAATTCAGTTTGCTTTATTGCAGACTTGAAGATATTAAGGAGGATTAAAATGGGAGTTGAATATATACAAAAAGCGACTTGCGATGTATGTGGCAAAGAATGTTCGCATTATCGCGAAATGATTGTAAAAGAAGAAAATTACAAAGATTATAGTTTAAGACAAAAGATTTTTGATAATAATGTTTATAGTTATACAAAAATGACTTTGCAAGGTTTTGACAATAGATTTGAATGTGGCGAAAATGAATATATATTGTGTGGCAAATGCCTTGAAAAATTAGGTGAATGGTTAAAGGAGAATAAAAAATGAAAAAATCAACAAAATATTTAATCGCAAGGCTTGGTATTATGGCTTTGTGTATGGTAATAGGGTTTGGAATGGGCAGGGCGAGTAAGCGGACAGAGGTTATAGAAGTAAATGTTGAAAGTCCGATTATTCGGGTTAATGAGCCTATTGAAGAAACAAAACAAGAAGTGGCTCCCACATACAAAGAAATGAAAGTTATTGCAACTGCTTATTGTCCCTGTGTTGAATGTTGCGGAAAAGATGATGGCATAACCGCAACAGGCGTAAAAGCGAGAGCGAATAGAACTGTAGCTGCCGACCCGAACATTTTACCTTATGGCACGGAAATATTGTGCGGTATGGGTGAATTTGTGGTTGAAGATTGTGGGGGCAGTATTAAGGGAAACCGTGTTGATTTTTTCTTTGATAGCCATGAAGAAGCTTTAAAGTTTGGTATACAAGAATTTACAATATGGGTTAAGGAGGACAATTAAATGAGTTATCGAGACAGACTGCAACGATATGAACAAGAAAAGCGAAAATTACAACAGCAAAACTTATCTTATGATGAGTATATGAGAGCAATTATAAAATTAGCGGATAAGTGGAGGGTGTAATTATGGCTAACGCAGAATTTTGTATTTGTTGTGGCAAAGAAATACCCGAAGGCAGTCAAGTTTGTATCATTTGCGGAAATGTGCCGAAGCGGAAAAAACAAAGGCAAATTAACCGCATACGGAATATGAGTGTTGAGGAAATGGCGGGGTTTATTCACGGCATAACATCTTCTATTGCGGTTAAATTGAACGGAGAATATGTTTCAAACGAAATTGAATACATAAAACGATGGCTTGAAAGCGAGGTTGAGGGGGAATGAGTAAAACAGTAATAGAAATGTTTGATGAACTTATAATGGCTGTTCCGTTTACTAACAAAGAAGCACGATACATTCCAGAAATCAAAATTGCCCTTGAAAAGCACATACCTAAAAAGCCGATAAAGACACCCGATAATCATAAATGGTTTTGCCCGACTTGTCATAATTCGATTAGATTAGGAAGAAATCATTGTTGTAATTGCGGACAAAAAATAGGATATGGGAGTGATACCGAATGACCGATAAATTAAAGCCTTGCCCGTTTTGTGGGAGTACAGATATTCGTTATTCCTTGAAAATTACAGGGCATTTTAATGTTAGATATCACGCTTCAATGTATTGCAATAAATGCCATTGTTGTGGTGCGAGAACGCTTACTAAAAGCATAAGACATAACGATTATAAAGGCAGACTTCAAATTGAAGAAGATAAAAGCATAAGACAACAAGCGGAAGATGTTTGGAACAGGAGGCCAGACAATGACCGATAGAGATAGGCTGATAGAGTTGATAACACAAGCAAATTGTGTTGAAACTTGGGATTATTACAATGATGAGCCGATGAGTCCTTGCCCTATTGAAAACCTTGCCGACCACCTTCTAGCAAACGGTGTTATAGTACCAAAAAAAATAAAAGGATATTCCGATTATTTCATTGATGAGTATGGCAATGTTTATAGTCTTAAAACGCATAAGTATTTAAGTCAAGAAAAAGGCAAAGACGGATATTATTATGTGCAACTTTGTGAAAAGGGTAAAAGAAAAAGGGTATCAGTTCATAGATTGGTTGCAGAAACATTTATAGACAACCCTTGCAATTTGCCTATGGTAAATCATAAAGACGAAAACCGAGAAAATAATGAGGTAAATAATCTTGAATGGTGTACCGAGAAATACAACACCAATTATGGTAATGCAAGAGTAAAACAAGCAAAAGCCGTAAGTAAATCCGTTGTTTGTATTGAAACAGGCGAGGTGTTTTCTTCTCAAAAAGAAGCAGGACTAACAAAGGGCATTGCACACCAACATATTTGTGATTGTTGCAAAGGAAAAAAGCAAACTTGCGGTGGGTATCATTGGCGGTATGCCACCAAAGAGGAAGCAGAGGAAAAGCTAAAGGAGTTGGGGTAATGAAATCAGTTTTAATAAGCATAAACCCGCCGCACACCAACAATATTTTTAATTTAATCAAAGGCATTGAATGGCGTACAAAACCTATGCCAACTGGAAAGCATTATTGCTACGAAACTAAAAAATGTTTTGGTCTTGGCAAGGTTATAGGCGAGTTTAAGATATGGCGGGTTAAAAGATATGAAAATGTAAGTCAAATACCCGAGGGTTATATTGATTTGGGTTGTGTGCCAATAGAGTTTTTAGAAGCATATAGCAAAGGCAGACCGTTATATGCACACTTTATCATAGACCCTAAAAGATATGACAAGCCGAAAGAGTTTAGCGAATTTAAGATAATCGGTTGCAAAGGTTGTAGAGATAAGGACACCTATCATTGTAAATTTTATTGCACAGGTGAAAGAAGATTGAAAAGACCGCCACAAAGTTGGTGCTATGTGGAAAGCGAGGTAGACCCAAATGCCCGATAAAAAACTAACCGATAACGAGATAAAAAAGGCGTTAAAACAATGCCAAACGAGTAATTTACAAAAAGATTGTGAAGGTTGTCCTTATGATGATGAAGTTGATTGTTTAGGTTATATGTTTGATGATGCCCTTGACCTAATCAACCGCCTACAAGCAGAGAAACAAATCCTTGAAATTGAGTTAAAAGCAATGCGTGGGGCGGCTAATTCATATAAGGCTGAAAATGAAGGGTTGGAAGAAAAGCTTAATAGAAGTCAAGACAGATATTTTGGGATTTCAAACCTTGCTCATAAATATAGAAATAAAGTAAAAACCGCTAAAGCCGAAGCATACAAAGAGTGTATTGAAAGGTTGAACAAAGAAGCAGAAAAAGTTGAAATAGACCGAGAGGGCGATTTTTTAGAAGCAGACAATAAAATTTATGATACTGTTGCTGATTGGTGCAAGGAGACTTCTGACAACCTGTTAAATGAATTGGTGGGTGATAACAATGGTTAGAATGACACAAAGTATGGAACGTTGGTTATTTAAATTTCACAGAGATATATTTGCACTTATTATGTTAGGACACCTTGAATTGTTTACCGAAGAAATGCAGAAAGAATACTTTGAGTGGTGCAAAACTGATGAGGGCAAACAATACTTAAAGGGCGGTAGCAAATATAATCCCGAACACAAAGGTAATATGGCTCTTGATAAATTGGTGGGTGAGGATAATTCCCCCCACATTGACAAACAAAATTAAATATGTTAAAATAGTGTATATAGGTTTAGGCTTGTATATGCTATTTTATTTTTGGACAAGACCCTCCGCACCTCTCCGCCCATTCGCGTGAAGTGTCACAGTGAGGGGTGATATATTTGGGATTGTATGAACTATTTTTCTGTTTGGAGGCACGGAAATGGAACTAAAAATTGAGTATTTGCCGATTAAGGCATTGAAGCCTTATGAGAAGAACACCCGAAAGCATCAGAAGAAAGATGTGGACAATATCGCACGGAGCATTGAAAAGTATGGTATGTGCGATGCAATCGGCATTTGGGGTGAGCAGAATATCATCGTTGAAGGTCACGGCAGAATGTTGGCTTGCAAGCAGTTGGGTATGACCGAGGTGCCTTGTGTGAGGCTTGACCACCTGACCGACGAACAGCGGAGAGAATATGCGATTGCCCATAATGCAACGGCTGAACTGTCCGATTGGGATTTGGACATTCTGCCCGATGAATTGGCCGAATTGGATTTGAGCGATTTTGACTTTGACTTCGGCATTAAGGACGAGGAAGAAGAAACCGAGATTGTGGAAGATGAAGCACCCGAAGTTGACGAGGATGCAGAGCCGATTGCAAAGCTGGGCGATATTTGGCAGTTGGGCAGACATAGGCTGATGTGCGGTGATAGCACAGACAAGGCAACCGTGGAACTGCTGATGGACGGCAAGAAAGCGGATATGGTATTAAGTGACCCACCGTATGGTATGTTCCTTGATACTGATTTTAGTGATATTAAAGGCTCTATGAAAAGCATAGGCAGAAAAAATCGCACACAAGGAAATAAATATGACAAAGTTATTGGTGATAACGAAGATTTTACACCCGAACTGATAACAACATTTTTTGAAAACTTTGGATATTGCAAAGAGATGTTTTTATTCGGTGCAGATTATTTTGCAGAGATACTCCCCGACAAGAACGAGGGAAGTTGGCTTGTTTGGGATAAGAGAAAAGAAAGTCAAGCTAATGCAATAGGTTCGGAATTTGAGCTTTGTTGGAGCAAGTCAAAGCACAAAAGAAGAATGTTGCGACACGATTGGTTTGGTTTTTTGTCAAGTCAAAACGGAGCAGATGCACGAAACCGAGTGCACCCCACTCAAAAGCCGATAACTTTACTTGTCGATATAATTGAGCAATGGGGCAAAGATTGTGAAAACATCATTGATTTATACGGCGGTAGCGGTTCAACCCTTATCGCTTGCGAACAGTTAGACCGCACTTGCTATATGATGGAACTTGACCCCAAGTATTGCGATGTCATTATCAAGCGATGGGAAACCCTCACGGGTGAAAAGGCGGTGCTTATCAATGACTGACACGAAGGCAGAAATCGCAAGAGTTGAAAAGGCACTTGCGACAACTACAAGTCCGTTCTTGAAAAGGGATTATGAGAAATATTTGAAGAAATTATACAGGCGACTAAAAAGGGGTGAGTAAATGCCCAAAAAGAGACCGCCCAATGCCGAAGCAACGCAATTCCGAAGCGGTGAAGAAGCGGTGGAAAACGGAAGAAAAGGCGGTGTTAATTCGGGCATTGCAAGGCGAGAGAAAAAGGCAACACAAAAGATATTGCAAGACCTTTTGAACCTTGATGTAGAAAGTAACCCTCTGCTTGTTAAATTGGCAAAGCAAGTGGGAGTTTCCACGGACAAAAGTATTCACGAATTGGCTACAACGGTTTTGCTAATAAACACGCTCAAAAAGGGTGATTTGTCCGATTTGGGGCAGTTGCAGAAACTGCTTGGCGAACAAACCGAGATTGCCGACACCGAAGCACAGAAGCAGGCGGCGTTCCTTGATGCGGTTAAAAAGGCGGTAACAGATGCAGATTGATAAGTTTTCAAAGAAACAAGCGGAGATTATTAAATTCGCTTATAGCGACGAGGGTGTTTTGATCTGTGACGGTGCTGTCCGTAGCGGTAAAACCATCGTTATGTCTTTTGCTTTCGTTCTGTGGGCAATGGAAAACTTTGACCGCACCAACTTTGCTATCTGTGGCAAGACCGTTTCCAACGCTGAAAGAAACATCCTGCGACCGTTCCAACAGATTGAGGGGATGCCGTTCAAAACGCAGTACAAAATCAGCAACCGAATGTTGACGGTGCGATGTGCTGACAGGGAAAACTATTTCTATCTGTTTGGCGGCAAGGACGAAAGTTCACAGGCACTTATTCAGGGTTTGACTTTGGCTGGCGTTTTGTTTGACGAGGTGGCATTGATGCCGAAGTCATTTGTTGACCAAGCCATTGCCCGTACTCTGTCTTTCAAAAATGCAAAGCTATGGTTTAACTGCAACCCCGAAAGCCCGAACCATTGGTTCTACAAGGAGTGGCTGACCGATGACCGAAAGAAGAAAAAGCACTTGCATTTCCTTATGCGCGATAACCCCATTTTGGGAGATGCGGAAATAGCAAGAGCCGAAAGTTTCTTTGCTGGTGTTTTCTATCAGCGGTTCATTTTGGGCGAATGGGTGCTTTCTGAAGGTTTGGTCTATGATTTTGGAGAGCCAAACATTGTTGACGAAATCCCGAAGAATGGCGAATACTACATCTCCATTGACTATGGCACAATGAACCCCTTTTCTGCCGGTCTGTGGTGCGTTTTGGGCGACAAAGCGACACGGATAAAGGAATATTACTACAACGGCAGAGAAAAGGCGGTACAGCGGACAGACGAGGATTACTGCGATGCCGTGGAGGAATTGGCAAAGGGTTACAACATCCGGCAAGTGATTGTTGACCCCTCAGCGGCTTCCTTTATCGCCGCATTGCGAAAGCGTGGTTTTACGATCCGCAAGGCGAACAATGATGTGCTGGATGGTATAAGGCGGACGGCGGTGTATTTGAAAAACGGTAATATCAAAATTCACCGTTCCTGCGTTGACAGCATAGCCGAATTTGGATTGTATCGGTGGGATGATAAAGCAACCGCTGATACGGTCATTAAGGAAAACGACCACGCAATGGATGACATCCGATACTTTGCCAACACGATTATGAAAAACAAGGTTGGCAAGGCAACAAGCAATTACACACCGATTTTTATGTAGTATGGAGGCTATTATGATGGAAGAAAAGAAAAGTCTATTTTTGGAGTTTTTGGAATACACCAATGAATTCATAGAAAATCTTGAAGGTGGAGAATCTTATTTTAAGTACAAAGGGGAAACATATTCCGTTGATATGGGCTATGGCTGGGAATTTTGGTGCAAAATTTATGATATTTTGAAAGAAGAATTTTCAGAATAACCGATTTTTATGTAGGAGGCAAACTATGATTACACCTTTTGCAAATGATATGTTTGCATTGATTTGGCAAGCGTTCAAAAACCTATATCCCGACAAAGAATGTGAATGTTTTTGGGAGCCACAAATCCGTGAGGATGAAAACGGAAACGAGGTTTTCGGTTTGACAGACTTTGGCGAGGATGGCTCTGTTGTGGTTTTTGTTCGACCCGATTTGGAGGTTGCCGTTGCAGGTGAAATTCTTGCACACGAATTGGCTCATGTTGCCGTTGGTGTTGACCACGAACACGATGAGGCGTGGGAGAACGCTTTTGAGGCAATCTTTCAAGAATATAATAGACTTGGCGACAGCCTATTTGAAAATCAATAAGGGAGCGTGATTGACATTCTCACATATAACGACCTTTTGGAAATTGGCGAAAACGAACGGGACAGAATGGAGTT
>JAZNEE010000093.1:0-3309 GCA_045588405.1 Acutalibacteraceae bacterium | reverse complement strand
TATTTCTATAAAAAATCGAGTGCATAAAACAAAAATCCGATATTAACGTTCAACATGGTCGAGGTGACAGGGTGCGGGTGTCCGGTGGACACCTCTGTGCAACGCACAGAAGCACCGACCGAGGCGACAGCCGAGACCTTGAACCCACGACCACTACTTGCGAACATCACACAACTTCGGTTGCAGTGTAAAACAAAATAAAAAACCGAACTTATCAAAATGATAAATTCGGTTTTGGTCGAGGTGACGGGACTTGAACCCACGACCTCCGCGTCCCGAACGCGGCGCTCTACCAAACTGAGCCACACCTCGATGAATATTAAATTGAGATTATAAAGGGAAACAAAGTTTTATCTTATCTACCGAGCGCCGCTACGCGTCTTACTCTTGCGGTGCCCGACATTTTCTCAGGCGTCGGTACACGCCTTCGCCTCTGTCGACCGCTGCGCCTTTTCGCACTTCCTTAATCTGCCACAGGCAGTGGTCGTGCTCAAAGCTACCATCCTTAGCCACACCTCGATTAATATTCAACTACCATGATATTATATAGAAAGAGTTTGCAGATGTCAAGTTATTTTTGGTTTTTGCAAATAAAATTTAGGCTTACAATTTCTTTTTATTGGATTTTGTTGACGCATAAAGTTGACTGCACTGCAAGTAGAAAATGAAGCAAACACTTAATGCTTGAAATTAGTGCAGAATAAGTTATAATAAAATAAAAGGAGGTGCGGTATGAAACAGTTTTTAATAGTTGTAGATATGCAAAACGATTTTGTTGATGGTGCTTTGGGCAGTGCAGAAGCAGTTGCGATAGTACCTAATGTTTGCGATAAAATTAAGAATTTTGAGGGTCAAATAATCGTCACGTATGACACGCACAATGAAGATTATATGAACAGTCTTGAAGGCAAAAATTTGCCCGTGCCTCATTGTATTAAAGACACCTTTGGATGGCAACTTAATAAAGATGTTAAACAAGCTTTGGCAAGTAAGGATTATATCGAAATCAAAAAACCCACCTTTGGCTCAACTGATTTGCCTGACGTTATCAGAGAAATCGCAGGCTTTGAAGAGTTTGAGATCGAGCTATTGGGGCTTTGCACCGATATCTGCGTGGTTTCAAACGCTTTGCTGTTAAAAGCCAACTTCCCGGAAAATCGCATTTCGGTTGATAGTAGTTGCTCGGCCGGAGTTACGGTTGACAGCCATAATGCCGCACTAACTACAATGAAAATGTGTCAGATAGACGTTAAATAAGAGGTGAATTTATGTTTGATGCTTTTAAAGTAAAAAATGACTGCGTTGAATGGATTCAACAGTTCTTTGAAGAAAACGGTAAAGATTGTAATGCCGTTATCGGAATTTCTGGCGGTAAGGATAGCTCGGTAGCTGCAGCGCTTTGTGTTGAGGCTTTGGGTAAGGACAGAGTTATCGGTGTGCTTATGCCTTGCGGCATTCAGCACGATATTGATATGGCAGAACTGCTTGTTGAACATCTTGGAATCAAGCATTTTGAGGTTAATATCAAAGAGGCCGTTGACGGTCTTAAAGCAAGCTTTCCGTTTGAACTTTCTGAACAGAGCAGAGTAAACCTGCCACCGAGAATCAGAATGGCAACCGTTTATGCCGTTGCACAATCGTTTAACGGACGAGTTGTAAACACCTGCAATCTGTCTGAGGATTGGGTTGGTTATTCAACCCGTTACGGTGATGCGGCGGGTGACTTTAGCCCAATGGCTAATCTCACGGTTAATGAAGTTAAAGCGATCGGCAGAGTTTTAGGCTTGCCCGAGGTTCTTGTTGACAAAGTTCCGATTGATGGGCTTTGTGGCAAAACTGATGAAGAAAATCTTGGATTTACTTATGATGAACTTGACCGTTACATCCGCGAAGGTGTTATCGATGATCCCGAAAAGAAGGAACTCATTGATCGAAAGCATAAAGCAAACCTTTTCAAACTTCAACTTATGCCCACATTTAAACCTGAATTATAATAAAACCGCGACTTAATAAAATAAGTCGCGGTTTTTTGTTGTTCAATAAAAAAGGGACGGTATAACCGCCCCTAAAATTTAAAGTTCCGACAAATCGTACGGAGTGTGCATATAAACAATGTGGTTAAGCCAGTTTGCATAAAGCATATTTGCATGTGAACGCCACAAGAATTGGGGTTCCTTCGAGGTGTCGTCATTAGGGAAATAATTGCAGGGGATTGACGGGTTAATACCTTTTGCAACGTCTCGCTCATATTCCTTCATTAATGTATGACGACTATACTCGGCGTGACCCGAAACAAATATGTTACGGCAATCACGGTCGGCAATAATAAATGCTCCGGCTTCTTCCGATTCGGCAAGAATCATCAATTCGTCTATTTTGCGAATTTCCTCAACGGGTGTTTCGGTGTAACGTGAATGGGGTGCCAAGAAAACATCATCAAAACCGCGGGTTAATGGATGACGGAAATCAATTCGCTCGTGCCAATAAACACCGCTGAGCTTTTTAGGTAAAAGCCTTTTATCAATACCGTATTTATAATAAAGACCGGCTTGTGATCCCCAACATATATATAAGGTGGAGTATACGTTGTTCTTGGCCCAGTCCATTATTGAGCAAAGCTCGTCCCAATAAGTAACTTCTTCAAAAGGCATAAGTTCAACGGGTGCACCGGTGATAATAAGACCGTCAAAACGCTCAAGCTTAATATCGTCAAAGGTTTTGTAGAACTTCAGAAGATGCTCGGCAGATGTGTTTTTAGAAACATGGCTTGCCATTTGAATAAGCTCAATCTCAACCTGCAAGGGTGAGTTGCCAAGAAGACGTAAAAGCTGGGTTTCGGTTTCTATCTTGGTCGGCATTATATTAACTATGGCAATTTTCAAAGGACGAATGTCCTGATGTATCGCTCTTTCTTCGGTCATCATAAAAACGTTCTCGTTTTCGAGCGTTTTATATGCGGGAAGGTCGTTTGGAATTTTAATAGGCATAATTTTCTCCCAACAATAAAATTGTACTTTATATAATAGCAAATAAATATTGAAAAAGCAAGACCGTTTAATATGATATTTTGTTGTGGTACAAATCTGCATTATGCTGTCAGGTTAATGTTATAATTGTAATGGTGTGGTGTATGGAATAAAACCAAAGCGCTTCACAAAGTGGTTTATATGGCGTAGATTTGCAAAAAAAAGTATGAAAAAACACGAAAATGTTCGCGTTGTGCGAACATTATACGCTTAAAACATACAGTAATAAAAAAATCAAAAAAATGTCAAAAAATATGAAAAAAACTGTTGACAAATGAAAAGG
>JAZNEE010000092.1:0-3362 GCA_045588405.1 Acutalibacteraceae bacterium | reverse complement strand
AAAAACGTTCTTAACGATAACGGTATCCCCGTACTTCCCGGTGTTTATTTCACCTCTCGTGAATGGGCGCTTGGCAAGGATGAGATAATTGCAAAAATTGAAGAAAAAATTGGCTATCCGCTTATTGTAAAGCCCTCTAACCTGGGTTCAAGCATCGGTATTTCCAAGGTTGCCGACAAAGGTGAACTTATCACTGCCGTTGACCTTGCCTGCACCTTTGCAGGTAACATACTTATTGAGCACGCCGTTGAGAATCTTCGTGAAATCAACTGTTCGGTTTTGGGTGACCGCAGCGAATGCAAACCCTCGGCTTTGGAAGAACCCGTTATGCACGATAAAATTTTGTCCTTCGACGACAAATACCGTGCAAACGCTTCAAAGTCGGGCTCTAAGGGTATGGCCTCTTTGAGCCGTAAGTTGCCTGCCGATTTAAGCCCTGAAAAAACCGCCGAAATTCAGAAAATCGCTGTCGAAACCTTTAAATGCATCGGTGCTTCGGGCGTTGTGAGAATCGATTTTCTTATGGACGGTGACAACAACGACAAGGTATACGTCAATGAGATAAACACCATTCCCGGATCGCTTTCCTTCTATCTTTGGGAAGCAACCGATCTTAAATACCCTGAACTTGTTGATAAGCTTATTTCTCTTGCCTTTAAGCGTCAGCGTGACCGTGAAAATCTTATGTTCACTATTGACACCAACATTCTTAATGAAAGCAGTTTTGGAGCAAAAGGCTCTAAGGGTAAAATCTGATGGCAAAAGGAATAATTGCAAAAATCGTAGGGCAAGACCCTGCATCACCCAAGGCTCGCCAAAGGGTTGGTAACGTTGGCGGTTTTGTAGGCATTTTCGGAAACCTTTGTCTTTTTATACTGAAACTTACAGCCGGACTTTTATCCGGCTCTGTTTCTATCACCGCCGATGCCTTTAACAACCTTTCAGACATGGGTTCATCGGTAGTTACAATGTTGGGCTTTAAATTGGCCTCCAAACCTGCCGATAAAGAACATCCCTTTGGTCACGGACGAATGGAATATATGTCGGCTATGTTTGTTTCGGTACTCATTATAATAGTGGGCTTCGAGCTTTTGACCGAATCCTTAGCCAAACTTAAAAATCCCGAATTGCCAAACACCTCGCTTCTCATTTTTATAATTCTTTCGGTATCAATTATCATCAAGCTTTCTATGGGACTTTTCAACCGCAAATTGGGACTTGCGATTGATTCCTCTGCCTTGAAGGCAGCCGCTGCCGATTCTTTCAACGATTGCATTTCAACCGGTGCAATTCTTATGGTTTCGATTGTTTGCTTTTATTTTCCCACCGTGCCGTTTGTGAAGTTCCTTGACCCTGCAGCAGGTCTTATTGTATCAATGATAATACTCGTTGCCGGTGTTAGAAGCATTAAAGAAACCATGGATCCGCTTATAGGCCTTGCACCCGAAAAGGAAACGGTTGAAAACATTAAAAATATAGTCGAATCCGAGCCTGACTTTTTGGGAATCCACGATATGATAGTACATAACTATGGTCCCGGAAGAAGCTTTGCTTCACTTCACGTTGAGGTCAGTGCAAGTTCGGACGTACTAATTTGCCACGAAAAAATTGATGCGTGTGAGCGTGATATTTACGAAAAAACGGGCGTTCAAACGGTTATACACATGGATCCGATTGTTACCGACGATGAGACCGTCAATTTTGCCCGTGCCGAATTAGTAAAAAAATTGGGCACACTATATGAAGGCCTTACTTTGCACGATTTCAGAATGGTCAAGGGTGAAAAGCAGAACAACCTTATTTTTGATGTTTGCCTTCCTCACGGTTGCAACTTGACCCACAAACAGGTTAAAGAAGCCGTTAATGCCATGGCAAAGGATATCGATGAAACCTATTGCTGTGTTATAACGATTGACGATGATTTTTCGGGTGGTCTTTAATTTGAATCAGACTATTGCAAAATTCAAGTTAAATAAATATCAAATTGCTGAAAATATTGTTTTTTACACTTGACGAAACATCGTGTTTAATATATAATGTACGCGTAGAAAATTGGCTTTTTTAAGCCAAATCTAATATTTATGAATGGAGAATAAAAAATGACTAAGAACCCTACCGTTTTGAAGTGGCTCGAAGAAATGAAAGAGCTCCTCACTCCCGACAGCGTTGTTTGGATCGACGGCTCTGACGAGCAGACAGCTGAACTTCGCAAATTGGCAGTAGAACTTGGCGAGCTTATCGAGCTCAACCAGGAGCTTTTGCCCGAGTGCTATTTGCACAGAACCAAGCAGAACGACGTTGCTCGTGTTGAAGACAGAACCTTCATCTGCACCACTAAAGAAGAAGACGCAGGTCCTACCAACAACTGGTGTGCACCTGAAGAAATGTATAAGAAACTTTACAACATTGCTCGTGGCTCCTACAAGGGCAAGACAATGTATGTAATCCCCTACTCCATGGGCCCCATCGGCTCTCCTCTTGCTAAAATTGGTATCGAGGTAACCGATTCGGTTTACGTTGTTCTTAACATGCTTATTATGACTCGCGTTAGCCCCAAGGTTATGGAAGTTCTTGGCGATTCTAACGACTGGGTTCGTTGCTTGCATTCTCGTTGCGATATCGACCCCGAGTACAGATACATCTGCCAGTTCCCCGAAGACAACACCATTATCTCGGTTAACTCCGGTTACGGCGGAAACGTTCTTCTCGGTAAAAAGTGCTTCGCACTCCGTATCGCTTCTTACCAGGGTTGGAAAGAAGGCTGGATGGCAGAGCATATGCTCATTTTGGGTCTTGAGAATCCCAAGGGCGAAGTTAAATACATCGCAGCTGCATTCCCCTCTGCTTGCGGTAAGACCAACCTCGCTATGCTTATTCCTCCCGAGTACCTCCGCAAGAAGGGTTACAAGATTTGGACTGTTGGCGACGACATCGCTTGGATGCGCATAGGACCTGATGGCAGACTTTATGCTATCAACCCCGAAAACGGCTTCTTCGGCGTTGCTCCCGGTACCAACGAGAAGTCTAACTTCAACGCTCTTGCTTCTACTAAGAAGGGCACCATTTTCACCAACGTTGCTCATTGCAAGGATGACAACACCGTTTGGTGGGAAGGTCTTGACAAAAACCTCCCCGAGAATGCCGACGATTGGACCGGCAAGCCTTGGGATCCTGCTAAGTTCGACAAAGCAGATAAGAGCACTTGTGCTGCTCATCCCAACTCTCGTTTCACTGCTCCCGCAGCTAACTGCCCCTGCATTTCTGAAGAGTTTGACAAGGGTGCAGGCGTTCCCATTTCAGCTATCGTATTTGGCGGCGGTCGTGCAAAGACTGCTCCGCTCGTATACCAGTCAAAGAGCTGG
>JAZNEE010000091.1:0-4916 GCA_045588405.1 Acutalibacteraceae bacterium | reverse complement strand
GCTTCGGGTTCGTCTAATATATAAAGACCATTACCCAAAAATCTTTCTTGTACTAATGTCATAAAACTTTCACCATGAGACATAGTGTGAAGTGAAGTTCCACCGTAAGACCCGACAACATTTATTTCGTCAATGTTGCTTGCAAGGTTATATACACTTTCGGCTCTTAAGAAAAACCCGTCTTTTGCGAAATCACGTTTTTTAATAATTATATTATTAGCAAGTGTTGAGTGTGTTTCAACAGTTGAAAACGAGAAGTTGCGAGAACCACCTTCGGCATTAAAGCCGTATGCCACCGCTATTGCTTCAAGTATGGTTGATTTTCCTGTTCCGTTATCACCAACAAAGAATGTGACGGGTGAATTAAAACTTATAGTATTACCGTCTAAAAGGTGCTTTACTGCAGGGATTTCTTTAAGGTATTCTTGTTCTAAAGGCTCGCTGTCAAGTAACACCTCGGCGATATACTGTTTCATTTTTTCACCTTCTATAAACGTAATTAAGTCTTTTGTATTTTTCCTTGTCAATGGAATTTAGCTGTTCACGGGTTATGCGGTATGACCAGTTGCCGTCAGCCTTGCCCGGGATGTTAAGCCTTGTATCCATACCAAATTTGAGCAGGTCTTGAATAGGGAAGATAACGGTGCCTGCATGGCTTTGGAACATAGTTCTTATTATGCTGTCATAGCAGTTGTCCCAATCCTTGTCAAAATAACCGCAGTATTCCATCATACCCTTACGGGTTTCCTCATCCAAATCCCAAACGTAACCGAGAAGTGTGTTGTTATCGTGTGTGCCGGTATAGGCAATGCAGTTATTTATGTAGTTATGGGGCTGATGAGGATTATCGTTATCACTCAAAAAGCCAAACTGAAATACTCGCATTCCGGGGAAACCGCTATATTCCACAAGCTTTGCAACCTCTTCGGTGATTTCACCCAAGTCTTCGGCAATGAGGAACTTGTCCTTACATAAACTGTTAGCCATATCAACAAAGGCTTTGCCCGGGCCTTTAACCCATTTGCCTTCTTTGGCAGTTTTAGCCGAGGCAGGAACACTCCAATAGGATTCAATACCTCTGAAATGGTCGATTCTCACACCGTCAAAAAGCATAAACATATTTTGCAGTCGGGCCTTCCACCAAGAAAATCCGTCTTTTTCCATTTTATCCCAATTATAAAGCGGATTGCCCCAAAGCTGACCGTCTTCACAAAAATAATCGGGCGGTACTCCTGCAACGGCGGTGGGCTTATGACCTTCGTCAAGCTGGAACATATCGCGGTTAGCCCAAACGTCGGCACTGTCGAAGGCAACGTAGATGGGAATATCACCAATAACCTTTATGCCTTTTTTGTGGGCATAATCTAAAATTTCTTTCCATTCGGCAAAGAATTCATATTCAATAAACTGCCACATAAAGAGGGTATCGTCGTCATATTTTTCGGTTGCCCAATCGGTCCATTCTGCGTCTCGGTTGGCAGTCTTTAAAGCCATAAATTCGGCAACCTTTGCAAGCTGTGGATGTTTGTTTATAAACTCATAAATCTCGGCCTTGTTTTGAACCCTTTTCGAAGCTGTGAGTAATAACTCCATACGCTCAGTTTTAAGTCGGTCAAACTCGGCGGCATAAGGGATTTTTTGTTTGGCAGTTTCAAGTTCTTTTGCCGTTATAAGCTTTTTCTCATAAAGCGTTTCGGGGTCGATAAAAAAAGGGTTTCCGCCGAAAGCAGAATATGATTTATAAGGCGAGTTGCATCCGTCAACCATACCAAAGGGAAGCACCTGCCAAAACGAAAAACCGCAGTCTGATAAGAAGTCGATAAACTCCTTTGCGGGTTTTCCAAAATTTCCTATTGAATAATCTCCATAAAGCGATGATACGTGCATCAGCACTCCGCTTGCTCTTTTTTCGTTCATATTATACCTCTTTTTAAAGACTTATAAGCGCTGCTAAATTGCCACGTTGACCTTTTGTTGCTCGGTGCGAAAAGAAAACGTCGGGATGACATTTTGTGCAAAGGTCAGTAACCGAAATGTTGTCAGGCTCAAGACCTGCATCAACCAAAGTTAAATAATTTGCTAACCACAAATCAACGTGGTATTTGCCGTTTTTGTCATCGTGAATTATCTTGTCCTTACAGCCTATATCCATGTTATAAAACTCATCGGCAACGGGGGAGTCAACCTCAAAACAACATTTGCCGATTGATGGCGCAATTCCTGCACAAATGTCTTTTGGGTCAGAGCCAAAATGCTCTTTCATAAGTCTCACAGTCTTTTCACCGATTTTGCCGACAGTACCTCGCCAACCCGCATGAGAAGTGGCAACAACTCTTTTTTTGGGGTCATAAAAAAGCAGACCAACACAATCGGCAAACTGAGTAACAAGCGTGACACCCTCAAGGTTAGTGATAAGTCCGTCAACATCCTCGTAATCGCGTTCTTTTATTATCCCTTTTCCAATATCTTCTTCGGTTACAATTCGTATGTTGGTAGTGTGTGTTTGTTTGGACAAAACGCATTTTTTATAATCTGTTCCTATTGCACCGCAGATCTTTTTGTAGTTTTCCAAAACGGCGTTTTCGTTGTCACCGCGTGAAAAGGAGAGATTCATCGAAGAAAAAATGCCCTCACTCACACCGCCAAGTCTGGTTGAAAAGCCGTGCTTAACACCGTGTTTTTCCAAAGAAGGAAAGGTGAGAAAAACAACACCGTTTTTATCGTTAACATTAAGATTTTTGCTATTTATCATAAATCATCTGTCTCCGTCAGCATGAAGTTTGTTGTCGGTTTCAATATTAAAACCACCGTCATAGCATTTGGCAATAACAGTACCGACAGTGTCGGTTCGGTAAATCTTGCTTCCGCAGTTTTCAAGCCTTCCCAGTGCCTCTTTGGTTGGATGCCCGTAAGAATTGCCCGAGCCTACCGAAATAACCGAAACCTTTGGTGTTACAGCCTTCAAAAATTCATCACTCGAGCTGTTTTCACTGCCGTGGTGTCCCACCTTTAAAATATCGGCGTCGATATTTCTTTTAAGACCAAGCATATCTAGTTCTGCAGGTTTTTCGGCATCGCCTGTAAATAAAAGTGTGTTGGTAAAGCAATTTATGAGAAGTGTTGCTGAATAATCGTTCAAATCACTGTAAATGCTGTTAAGGTTGGGCGTTAGCGCAGTAACGTTATAGTTTTCCTTTTCAAGCAAAACTGTGTTAGAGGATAAATATACAGTTTGGCAGTTTTCTTTTTCTGCCGATTCCAAAAGGGTTTTATAAATAGCGGTATCGGGTAGAAAATCTTCGTCAATTTCCGGCACACAAAGAGTTTCTATAACAAGCATATCAAAGATATCTTTGGCTCCGCCAATGTGATCCTCGTGCGGATGTGTTAACACAAGATAATCAACCGTGTTTATTTTAAGTTCTCTGAGTCGGTCGGCAATCAAAGCCCCGTCGTTGCGGTTGCCTGCATCAATAAGCATAACAGTACCATCGGGGAATATTAGCAACGAGCTGTCGGCTTGACCAACGTCAAAGAAATAAACCGTAAGATTAGAATCTGAATAGTGGCCTTTGTTTTCCTTACTGCATCCTACCGATAAAAGAACTAAGACGGCCGCTAAAAATATAATTAAGCTTTTCTTAAACCGCATAATTTTAATCTCCAAATATGTTATGCTTCTATTTTACCACATTGTGCTTAAAAGACAAGATTTTTTTCAAAATGCATTGACTTTTAGATATCAAAATGATATCATATAATCAAACAAACCAAGGAGGGTTTTATTATGGAAGAAAAAATCTTAAAAAACAAACAACACGGTATGTTAGTGCTTGTGCTCACCATACTTTTATTGCTTGTAGGTTTTGCACTTATTATTGTGGCCGCAGTATTTGAGGAGTCTAATCCAACTCTTTTTGCCGTATCGTTGCCATTGGGCGCAATAATTTTGTGTGTTGGTTGGATTCCGTTTGTAGGCCTTAAAGTTTTAAAGCCCCAGGAAGCACTCGTGCTTACACTTTTCGGTAAATATATCGGAACCTTAAAGGGCAACGGCTTTTATTTTGTTAATCCTTTTTGTTCTGCCGTAAATCCTGCCGCCACCACAAAGCTTAACCAGAGTGGCGACGTTTCAAATGCAAATAAACTTGTTGCAACTGCCGCAAAAGGCACTTCAACAACCATAAATTTGGATTCGGTTGATAAAAAACTTTCGCTCAAAGTGATGACCCTTAATAATAACCGCCAGAAAATCAACGATTGCCTCGGTAATCCCGTTGAAATCGGTATTGCTGTTATGTGGCGAATTGTTGATACCGCAAAGGCCGTTTTCAACGTTGATAACTATAAGGAATATCTTTCTTTGCAGTGCGACAGCGCACTTCGTAACGTTGTCAGAATTTATCCTTACGACGTAGCTCCTAATGTTGATACAACAGGTGACGGACTTGCCGACGAAGGAAGTTTGCGCGGTTCGAGCGAAATTGTTGCCGAAAGAATCCGCAATGAAATTCAGGAAAGAGTATCCGATGCAGGTATTGAAATAATCGAAGCAAGAATTACATATCTTGCTTACGCCCCCGAAATTGCCGCCGTAATGCTTCAACGTCAGCAGGCATCAGCCATTATTGATGCTAGAAGAATGATTGTTGACGGTGCTGTCGGAATGGTTGAAATGGCACTCGAAAGATTGCAAGAGGGTGGCATGGTTGAACTTGACGATGAAAGAAAAGCAGCCATGGTTTCAAATCTGTTGGTTGTGCTTTGCGGCAACCGCGACGCTCAACCCGTAGTGAATTCAGGAAGTCTTTATTAATTATGAACGATAATCAGAAAAAACAAATTCCGTTGAGGCTGTCGTCAAAACTGTATGATGCTATTGCATCCTGGGCTGAGGACGATTTCCGTTCGGTAAA
>JAZNEE010000090.1:0-3373 GCA_045588405.1 Acutalibacteraceae bacterium | reverse complement strand
TGATGCACCAAAATCAAAAACACTTGATGCACCCGCAACAGAGGTTATAGCCGCCGAGATTTTACCGGCTGTACAAGATTCTGCGGTGGCAAGGTGCAAATTTTTTTCTTTAAGGGTGTTAACAACAACTGTTTCTAAATCTTTAACGTCAACACCACATACGTTTTTGCCTAAGATGTGCTTTAATTCTTCAACCGTTTTATTGCACTTTGCTTCGGCGATTTCTGCGCTTTCGGCTGCTGAGGTGACCCTTAAAGTAACCATACCCGGCTTGCAATAAGGTGAAACAGTCGGGTCGGTTTGGTTAATATATTCAGGAATAATTGAAGCAAGCAAAGATTCGCCGATACCTGCTGTCAAAATGCTCTTTGATACTATAACACGGTCGGATATGGCCCTTAAAATCGGTTTTACTTGTGACTGGAACATAGCCTTCATTTCATAAGGAACACCGGGCATTAAAGCAACCTTGCAA
Organism: Acutalibacteraceae bacterium; assembly: GCA_045588405.1. Lineage (GTDB taxonomy): Bacteria > Bacillota > Clostridia > Oscillospirales > Acutalibacteraceae > UMGS172. The sequence continues at coordinate 2,898 of JAZNEE010000090.1, read as the reverse complement.
CCGTTTTGGGCGGTTAAAATACAACCTGGTGCGGTGCCGTTTGAATTTTTGAGAATGATACAACGCTCAACAGGGAACAAGGCTTGCTTTTTATTAGCTTCGCTCATCGTTCTTCCGCTTTTTTTGAAATAACCCTCGATTTCAATAAGACTTTCTTGGTCGTATTTCAACTCAAGTCCCAAAGCGGCGCAAGCGGCTTCTTTTGAAAGGTCGTCGGGTGTGGGACCAAGACCGCCTGTGATAATTACAACGTCACTTCTTGAAACAGAGGTGAGAATTTGATTTTTCAAGCGGTCAAAATTGTCACCGACTACCGATTGATAATACATATCAAAGCCAAGTTCTGCAAGTTCGATTGATAAATATTGAGCGTTGGTGTTAAGTATGTTGCCGAGTAAAAGCTCGGTTCCAACTGCTAAAATTTCAGCTTTCATAAAATCTCCGTTTAGTCGATAATGCGGAAATCTGCACCGGCAATAGCACGTTCTATAAGACCTTCAACGTCAAGCACCGACTCGGCTTCGATTACCTTTTCGAGTTCAGGTCTTGTTTTGGGGTGCTTGGGAGTAAACACGGTGCAACAATCCTCATAAGGCTCGATAGATGTTTCAAAAGTATCTATCTTCCTGGAAATGTCAATAATATCGGTTTTGTCCATACCAATAAGCGGACGAAGTGTTGGCATACCAACAACAATATCGGTAACGCAAAGTGCAGGCAAAGTCTGGCTTGCAACCTGACCCAGGCTTTCACCGGTGATAAGTGCCGAAGCATGCTCTTTCTCGGCAATCTTTTCAGATATACGCATCATAAAACGACGCATAATGAGGGTGAAATATTCTTCTTTGCACTTTGAGGCAATTTCTTCTTGAATTTCGGTGAAGGGGATAATATCAAGCGGAATGGGGCCGCTGTATTTTGCAACCTTTGATAAAAGCTTGCACACCTTCATTTCAGCACGAAGGCTTGTGTATGGTGGACTTGCAAAATGCACGGCAGAGAGTTTAAGTCCACGTTTTGCCATCATCCAAGCGGCAACAGGACTGTCAATACCACCTGAAATAAGAATCTCGGCACGTCCCGATGTTCCGACAGGCATACCGCCCGAACCTTTAAGCTGACCGCAACGTATGTAGGCGTATTTTTCGCGAATTTCAACAACCACGACTGCTTCGGGGTTGTGAACATCAACCTTTAAATGATGATACTTTTCAAGCAAAGCGCCGCCAAACTGTGCGCTAATCTCAAGTGAGCCTAACGGGAACTTTTTATCTGAACGCTTAGACTCGACCTTGAAGGTTTTAACGTTTTTGAGTGCATCGGCAAGATAGGGAACACCTTGTTCGATGATAACGTTCATATCTTTTTCAACAGCGGCTGCTCTGGAAAAAGCGGCAATGCCGAAAACCTTGCTTGTGGCATCAAGTGCCGCAGAAAAATCAAACTCTTCATCGGCAGGGTCAACCATAATGGTGGATTGAGATTTTTTAATCTCGAATTTTCCGCAGTCCTTTAATCTGTATTTAAGATTTTTAACAAGAACGTCCTCGAAGGTTGAACGGTTAAGGCCTTTAAGGGCAAGCTCTCCGTTTTTAATAAGTATAATTTCTTTCATTTTTTACACCTTGCTTTTGCGTAGTTTCTGTGTTGCTTCAAGTAAAGCGTCGCACAATGTATCGATTTCGTGCTCGGTCGAGTTTTTGGAAAAACTGATTCTGAGCGCACTGTCTATAACCTTGGGTTCCAATCCCATTTCGTTAAGAACATGACTGCCTTTGCCTTTTGAACAAGCACTGCCCGATGAAACAAAAATGTTTTTGCTTTCTAAAAAGTGCAACAAGGTTTCTGAACGATAACCGGGAATTGATATGTTGATTATGTAAGGCAGAAATTTCAATTTTGGTGTGTTCACAATCAAACCGGGAACGGTTAATAATTTTTCCTCAGCGTAGCTATGAAGTGCAGTTATATTGGCGAGTGACTGTTTTATGGTAAGTTCACTCAATGCACCGCCAAGACCTGCAATAAGCGGTATTGATTCAGTTCCCGAGCGAAGACCTTTTTCTTGATTTCCGCCAAACACAATAGGGTCAATATTAACCTTGCGTGATTTATAAAGAAAACCGATACCCTTTGGGCCGTGAATTTTATGACCACTTGCAGTTATAAGGTCGGCACCCAAAGAAGCGACATCAATGCTAAGTTTGCCAAAAGCTTGAACACAGTCAGAATGCAAAATCACCGACAGTTTGTTTGCCTTTATGTATTCGGCAGTTTCTTTAACGGGGAATATGCAACCGGTTTCATTATTAACAAGCATCATTGTGACAAGAATAGTTTTGTCGTCAATGGCATTTTTAACTTTTTCAAAATCAATATGTCCATCGGCTTCGGGCTTGATTTTAATAATTTCAAAGCCCTCTTTTTCAAGACTGTCGCAGGTGTTAAGCACCGAAGGATGCTCAACCGAGGTGGTTATAATTTTATTACCGCGACGTTTTAACTTTTGAGCAACACCGCGAATGGCCAAATTGTTGGCCTCGGTTCCGCCGCTTGTGAAGAAGATTTCATCATCACGGCAACCAATTATATCTGCAATTTTTTCTCTCACTTCACTCATTAAAATTTCGGCGTTTATTCCGTGTGAATAAAGGGAAGATGGGTTGCCCCAATTTTCTTCCAAAGCATAAACAGTTTGTGTCACACACGAAGCACAAGGCTTAGTGGTTGCGCTGTTATCAAGATATATAATTTCCTTCAAAAAATATCCCTCTTTAAGATGCGACATTATGTGTTGAACAACACTACCGCATAATAACTCATTATTTATTGTTATTATACTATAATCTTTAATATATTACAATAGGAATTTAGTGGTATATTCTGAATAAAATGTAA
>JAZNEE010000089.1:0-2434 GCA_045588405.1 Acutalibacteraceae bacterium | reverse complement strand
CACTTGCTAAGAATATTAAAAAACTTAACTCCGAAGGTGGACATATAACAGGTGGCGCAGTGGTTGTTACCAACGTTAAAACCGGTGAGGTACTGGCTTCGGCAAACTATCCCTCTTATAGCTTTGTTGATTATTATAAAGACTATAATTCTGTTCAATCTGCCGCAAATTCACCGCTTTATGACCGTGCATTCAGAGGTCTTTATCCACCAGGTTCGGCATTTAAGCCACTTGTTGCTGTTGCCGGTTTGGAGGAGAATATTATAAACATAAACAGTACTGTTTATTGTAATAAAAAATATACTTTTTATGATGATTATCAGCCAAATTGTATGCACAAGCATGGCTATATGAACGTAATTTCTGCCATTTCAAAATCTTGTAACTGCTTCTTTTTTGATGTTGGAAGACAAATTGGTATATCAAGACTTAATGCTTATGCCGAAAAATTCGGACTTGGTGTAAAAACAGGCGTTGAGGTTGGTGAAAGCTTGGGCGTCATTGCAGGACCTAACTTTTCAGCTTCTTTGGGCAGCAAGTGGTACGATGGTATGACCCTTGCAGCTGCAATTGGTCAGTCAGATAACTCGTTTACACCATTGCAGTTGTCGGTATTCACAGCAACCGTTGCAAACGGTGGCACAAGATATAAAACAACGCTTTTAAATAGCGTTAGAAATTCGGTTGACAATGGCTTGGTTTATAGCGTTAAACCTGAGATTGTTTCGGTTGTAGGCGCAGGTGAATCAGCTATGTCTATCGTTAAAGACGGCATGCACTCGGTTACTTCAGAAGGTACGGCAAGCGCTTATTTTGCCGATTATCCCATTTCAGTTGGCGGTAAAACAGGTACTGCACAGACTACCGGATATGATAACAGCGTGCTTACAGTTTTTGCACCGTTTGATGATCCGCAAATTGCCATTTCTATCGTAATTGAACACGGTCAGAAAAGCTATTCAACCGGTCCGGTTGCAAAAGCTATATTGGATGAATATTTCTTTGGTTCGTCTGATATATATGACGAAAAACTGCCAAACACACTTATAGATTGATTTAATTTGATTTAAAATTATCGTTTTGGGTCGGTTTTTGTCTTTACAACGGCAAAATTATATGTTAATATACAAATGTTGCCGAGAGTTTTAGCAAAGGGGAAGAACTATGGGTAAAATCGTGGCTCTTATCTCCTCTAAGGGAGGTAGCGGCAAATCTACCGTTGCCGTAGGACTTGCAACGGCGTTGTCGCATAATAAGAATAAAGTGTTGCTTATAGATGCCGATGAGGGTGCAAGATGCCTTGATACCTTGTTGTCGGTTGGCGAAAGCAATTTGCTTGATCTTTCGGATGTTCTTAATGAAAAAGCAGAGATTAAAGAGGCGGCCGTTGAAGTTTTGGGACTTCAAAATGTTTTTGTGATTCCGTCACCGTTTGATCCGGAACCGATTGATTTTGAAAAGCTTAGCAAAGTTTTGGAATTGGCGGCAGAACAGTTTGATTATGTTTTGCTTGATACAAAGGGTCAGTTGCCGGCTTCAAGAATTTCGAAATTACCGAAAAGTGCAATGTTTTTATCGGTCGTTACACCCGATGCTATTGCGGTGAAGAACACAGGGATTTTAACTTCTGATCTGTTTAATTACGGAATAGAGTGCCGATTGATTATAGATAGATATGAAAAGAAAAATTCCGACGGAAAGATAAACAATATTGATGATATAATTGATAGTTGTGGTTCGAGGTTGATTGGAATTGTGCCTGAGGACAAGCTCATTTCAACACATCGCAAGGTGCCTTTTGTTTACGGTACTGCCGCTGCAGCAATTTTCAGAATAGCGGCAAGAATAACGGGACAAGATGTGCCATTGCCAAAAATTAAAGATATTTTATGAGAGGATGGTAAATTTGAATATAGCTATTATTGCTCACGATGCAAAAAAGGAACTTATGGTGCAGTTTTGTATTGCATATTGCGGAATTTTGAGTCGTCATACCATTCTTGCAACCGGTACAACCGGTAAGCTTGTTTCTGAGGCAACAGGTCTTGATATTGTTAAGTTTTTAAGTGGAAATCAGGGTGGAACACAACAAATTGCATCCAGAATCGGTTGTGATGAAATCGATTTGGTTTTGTGGTTCCGCGACCCGCTTAATCCCAAACCTAATGAACCCGATGAAAACTCAATTTTGCGTCTTTGCGATGTTCATAATATTCCTGTTGCTACAAATATCGCCACCGCCGAAATGCTTATACATGGTCTTGAACGCGGTGATCTTGACTGGCGTCAAATTGTTAATAAAGGTTGATTTTTAATCCCCGTTTCATACGGGGATTTTAAACGATATATACGTATTTTGATTGGAGAAAAACTATGGCTAAATACAATACTGCAGTTAAAGGTACTGGCGACGTTTTACCCGAAAACAGCTACA
>JAZNEE010000088.1:0-5267 GCA_045588405.1 Acutalibacteraceae bacterium | reverse complement strand
CGAAGCAGTTTTGTAGGATTTAATTTGCTATGACCTCGAAGTCGAGAAAATGCAGAAATACTTTGTGTATTTCAAATTTTCGCGACAAGAACGAATGCAAATTTATCCGAAAAACCAAATTCTCCCTAATCACAACTCCCTTTAGACGCAGGGCTTTGGTGTTATTCACTTGTTGTAATTCAAGATCTTATTTTGCAGGGGTTTTAAGCCAAGCAGAAATTTCGGTTTTCCAATCTTTGCCGGTCGAAGAATAGTCAACAAGATAAAAATCTTTGCCATCCTTTTCGGTGAATTTAATCTTCAAAAGGCAAGGAACACCTTCAACGATTTCTTTATCGTCACAAACGGTGCCGTTAATGTCAAAATCAAACTCCGAAGAAGCAGGTTTGCCCATTCTTGAATCAACTGCAAGTGTTAAAGGACCGCGTGAAAGCGAAACGTAGTTGTCGTCTTCATCCTTATGGTAAACTGTTTTGGCTACCGCGGTGTTAGAACCGTCAACATGCTGCATATCGGTATAAATGACGTCCTCAACCCATTTTTCGGGATAGGTTGCCTTGATTTCCATTTTATAATCAACGGTAATCTCGTCATCCGACCAAACCTGGTCAAATACCTTATATCCTTTGTCACCCGACCACTCGGGAACACGAACTTTAATAACGAATTTTGCAGGCTTATCCGATTTCACCTTAATGGCAACCTTGCCACAAACGGGATATTCGGTTTTAATTTCTAATTGAACGTTAGCACCGCCGATTTCAAACGACGATACGCTGTTTTCAAAGAAGTTGATAATAATTTCATCGTCCTTCTTAACAATAGCGCTCTTCAAAAATACGCCGACACCTGCCGAAGAAATACAAGCACAGCAACCGTAGTAGCTATTGTCGGGAAGCAACTGCCAACCGCCAACGTTCATGTTGCGCTTGCCGGGAATAAGCGGACTGTAGCTGTCAACCGGCAAGAAAGTTGCTTTGACATCTTCAATGGTTAATTTGAAATAGTCAAGGAAATATTGGCTTGCAAACGGCTCGCAATGAAGAGAGGTGTTAAGCGTTCCCATATATGCGTTGTAGAAAGATTTTTCCATCTGGTCGGCAAATTTAGAATCGCCGGTAACCTCCAAAAGTCTTGAACAAAGCTTCATCCAAGTAACGGTTACGCAGGTTTCCTGTGCAACGTCGGGCTGACGAACGGTTTGTCTTGCTTTTGTGTGGTCAAAAAGCTCGTGGGTGATACCCGAAGAGCCGATAACCGAAATCTCGGTATCAATAATGGCGTTGGCAAAATTCAAAACTGCAGTCTTGTATTTTTCGTCGCCTGTAACCAAGTAATATTCCAAAAGACCCTCGAAGAACGACATCATCTCATAAGCCTTGGAAACACCGTACTGATAGGGGTAGAGCTTGTTTTCATAAGCTTTTTCGACAATGTTGCAGTTAAAGCAACCACCTTCGCTAACTATATATGTAGCAAAATCAAGGTGCTTTTGGTTTTTGGTGAGTTTATAAAGCTTTACAATCGGCTCCAAAATCGAGGAGGAATTAATTCCTCTCCAATGCCTGGCAGCCTGGGTGATGCGAATTTGTCCTTCTTTGTTACCGACGTGCTCAATAATGTAATCGGTGCAACCTGTAATAAAGGAGATAATTCTCTTTTTAAAATCTTCGTCTTTGCAAATATCCAAGAAATATTCCATCGACAAAATAACGTATTTTCTGCACCAAAGGTCCCAACCGGTAAATTCCTTATCTCTGGTGTAGGACGAAACGCGTCCGTCACTTTCGGCAACGGTCAACATATCTTCTACTGCATCGCAAAGAACGGCATACAAACGCTCGTCCTTTGTATATTCATAAACAAGACAAGCGCCGCGCAACATTTTGCCGAAATACTCGCCACTCCAACCGAAGATTTTGCCATCGGGTTGACTTCTGTAAAGATCGACAAATTTTTTCCAAAGCACAGTATCCATAAGCTGTTCTTTCTGGAAAAACAAAGCAGCGTTGTTTGCAATGCCGTTAAATTTTATTTCACTCATAAAAATTCTCCTTATTAAAATTGATATTGTGAAACATTAACCCACAACACCATTTTATAACTTGTTTTGTGAATTGTAAATGGTTTTTTACTTAAACGCCAATAAACATTTATTAAAGAACGTAGCCAACCTTTTTCATAACCTTTGAAAGTGTCTTGCGGGCAACGTATTCTGCCTTTTGGGCACCTTCTTTGTAAATCTTCTCAAGCTGTGCTTTGTCGGAAATATACATATTATATTTCTCCTGAACGGGACGAAGCTCCTCGACAACGGCTTCTCCAACCGCGGTTTTAAAGTCGCCATAGCCCTTGCCCTCAAACTCGGCGGTTATCTCATCGGCAGTTTTACCTGTGATGCAGGAGTAAATTTCAATAAGATTGTTAATACCTGGCTTGTTTTCGCCAACGCAAACTCTTGCTTCGGAATCGGTAACGGCGCGTTTGAATTTACGCATAATAACGTCGGGCGCATCGGTAAGTAATACCTTTGCGTTTTCATTTTCGTCCGATTTCGACATTTTTTTAAGAGGATCTTGCAACGACATAACCTTTGCGCCAATGGGTGCAATGTAAGGCTCGGGAATGGTGAAAACGTCGCCATAAATACCGTTAAAGCGGTGAGCTATATCGCGAGCAATTTCAAGGTGTTGCTTTTGGTCTGCACCAACGGGAACCAAGTCGGGCTTATAAAGCAAAATGTCGGCCGCCATCAAAACGGGGTAGGTGAAAAGACCGGCGTTAACGTTGTCGGCATGCTTTTGCGACTTGTCCTTAAACTGTGTCATTCGGCTGAGCTCGCCAAACTGGGTGTAGCAGTTCAAAATCCAGGCAAGCTGTGAGTGTGCTGCAACGTGTGACTGCATAAAAATAAGTGATTTTTCGGGGTTAAGACCGGTGCTTAAAAGCATTGCGGCAGCCGAATAAATCTGTTTGCGAAGCTCGGCAGGGTCCTGGCGAACGGTTATCGCGTGAAGGTCGGCAATGCCGAAAACACAGTCAAACTCTTCCTGCATGTTGTTCCAGTTTTTAACCGCTCCAAGATAGTTGCCAAGCGTAAACATACCGCTCGACTGAATAAAACTTAATGCCCTCTTTTTTTGAGGTGTGTTATTGTTTTCCATAATCTTCTCCTAAATGCAATCTCTACATTATATATTTTACTTGAAAAATTCTTTTGCGGTTTGACCCAAAATCTCCATACCTTTAACAATCTGCTCGTCGGTCGGTGTGGAGTAGTTTATTCTGAAACAATGGCTTGTAGCTTTGGTGTCAACCGTGAAAGCGGTGCCGGGAACGGTGGCAACCTTGTTTTCAACCGCCTTGGTGCAGAAGTCAACCATGTTGGCGGTTTCGGGAAGTTTGAGCCAAACAAACAAACCACCCTCGGGTTTTACACATTCAACAAAGTCACCCAAATGCTCGTCAATAAGTCCCGTCATGAGGTCACATTTTTTGCGGTAAATCTCCTTGTTTTTGGCAAGATGCTCTTCGTAGTGACCGTCGGTCATAAACTCGTGGCAGATAAGCTGACCAAAAATCGAGGTGTGAACGTCGGCAGTTTGCTTGCAAACAACCATTTTTGCAACAATTTCCTTCGGAGCAACCGTGAAGCCAACTCTAAGACCGGGTGAAATAACCTTTGAGGTCGTGCCTGCGTAAACAACAATGCCGTCCTCGTCAAAACTTTTTATTGTGGGCAATTCCTCACCGGCAAAACGGGTGTCGCTGTAAGGGTTGTCCTCCAAAACAATAACGCCGTATTTTTTGGCAAGTTGGTACACAGCTTTACGTTTTTCAAGGCTCATGCAAACGCCCGAAGGATTTTGGAAAGTGGGAATGGTGTAAATAAACTTGGTGCCGGGATTGGCTTTAAGGGCCGATTCCAACATTTCAATGTTCATGCCGTCATCTTCCATATCAACGCCCACAAGATTAAGACCTTGCGCTCTGAAAGCGTTGAGCGAACCGATAAAACTTGGGTTTTCACAAATAACGGTATCACCTGCATTGCAAAGCACCATAGCCGTAAGGCTCATAACCTGCTGTGCGCCCGAAGTGATAATAAGCTCGTCAAACTCGCGTCCAACGTTGTGCTTCGACTTCATATAATCCTTTAAATAGTTGCGAAGAGGAATATAGCCTTCGGTTACCGAATACTGCAAAGCGTCAACAGGGCGACTTGCCATAATGTTTGCGCTAATCTCGGCAATACGGGCGGTAGGTAAAGCCTCGGGTGCGGGGTTACCTGCTGCAAAAGGGATATATCCCGGCATCGAGGTGAATTTCAAAATTTCACGAATTGCCGACGGTTTTAATTCGGCAACGCTTTTAGAAAATGAATAATCCATAAAATAAAACCTTCTTTAATAATAAAAAACTTAAATCCTATACATTATAATATATATATAAGCGATTTTCAACACAAACAGAAAAATTTTTAAAAATTTACAATATAATGTGTCGCTTAATGAATAAAAACACAAACTATGGGTATAATCAAAAATTGAACCACAAATAGCCCTGAAACCCTTGATTTAATGGGAAAAACAGCCCGAAAAAATTTTTTAAAAAAGTTTAAAAAAACTGTTGACAAATGAAAAGGCATGTGGTAATATAATCGGGCGCCCTACGGAAGCGGAGCAATAGTTCGGCTAGAGTAGAGGAAGCAAAGCGGACCTTGAAAATTAAACAACGATAAAACTTTGTAAGAGAACCCGAAAATTTTTAAGAGTTTAAAACTCAAAGTAATAACACGGGACAACACGCAAAAGTGTTGGACTGAGAAGCGACAAGCTTCTGGAAAGATTTTAAGGCTTTAAGCTTTAAGATATAATTTTTCAGAGAGTTTGATCCTGGCTCAGGACGAACGCTGGCGGCGTGCCTAACACATGCAAGTCGAACGGAGTTTGTTTGAATTGAGACTTCGGTCAATTTTCATTTAAACTTAGTGGCGGACGGGTGAGTAACGCGTGAGTAACCTGCCGTTCAGAGGGGGACAACAGTTGGAAACGACTGCTAATACCGCATAACGTATAGTTTTGGCATCATTACTATACCAAAGGAGTAATCCGCTGAATGATGGACTCGCGTCCGATTAGATAGTTGGTGAGGTAACGGCTCACCAAGTCGACGATCGGTAGCCGGACTGAGAGGTTGAACGGCCACATTGGGACTGAGACACGGCCCAGACTCCTACGGGAGGCAGCAGTGGGGGATATTGCACA
>JAZNEE010000087.1:0-3128 GCA_045588405.1 Acutalibacteraceae bacterium | reverse complement strand
TCGACCACTTCGTCTGACGCTTCGTCGAACACTTCAAGCAACACTACCCCCGTTGAAGAAAACACCGAAGCCAACGTTGATATTCAGAACGCTATCACAGCAGTTCTTACCGAGGCTTACCCTGAAGGCGCAATCGTTCTTAGCGAAGCCAACTCGGTTAACCCCTCACTTGCAACTTCATTCCTTATTAAAGGTCTTGTTGCAGTAATTCTTGCAGCTGCTCTTGTTGTGGTTTACATTGCAATTCGCTTCCGCAAAATTGGCGGTTGGACTGCAGCTCTTGCAACACTCGTAGCCCTCGTTCACGACGTTATTATTTCGTTCTTTGCAATGTCCATCTTCGGTCTTGCTATTGACATTAACTACTTCGCTGTTGTGCTTACCTTGTTTGGTTACTCGCTCAACGCAACCATCGTTATCTTCGACCGCGTTCGCGAGAACAAGAAGTTCTACCCGAATCTTACTGTTCGCGAAGGTGTTAACAAGAGTATCAACGAGACACTTGCTCGTTCGATTATGACCGCTATCACCACTATCGCTTCGATTTTGGCTATCATTGTTGTTGCTGAAATCTTCGGTGTTACCGCACTTCGCAGCTTCGCAATTCCGATGTCACTCGGTATTATTTCCGGTTGCTACACTTCTGTATTCCTTTCCGGTCCTATTTGGGTTGCTTGGAACGAGAAGAAAGTATCTAAAACAGAAGCTTAATCTCTAAACACAAAAGAGAGAACCTTGTTGGTTCTCTCTTTTTTTATTTTCTTCAATCAAATCAATAACAAAAGAGGTATGTCAGCTTATGCCAGCATACCTCTTAATTTTAGCAAAATTGCTTTCTCTTTGCGGGAAACTTGCACCTGACTCATACCCAAAACAGCAGCCGTTTCGGTTTGGGTTTTGGCGCGGTAATATCTTAAAATTATCAGTTTTTTGTCATTTTCAGGCAAGGCTTCCATAACCTCGGCAAGTGAGATTTTATCAAGCATATTATCGTGACTTCCATCGACAGCAATATCATATTCGGTCAGTCCGTCATCACCTTCATAGCTTAACGACAACGTTGGTTGAGCTGCACACAGAGCCTCGGTTATGCTATCTACATCAACGTCTAAGTCGTTGGCAATTTCGGAAACCGTTGGTTCGCGTCCAAGAGTTTTTGAAAGCCTTTCTCTCGTTTTAACGGCTTTTAACGATAACTCTTTTAAGGTTCTTCCAACCTTAATACTACCTCCGTCGCGGAACATTCTTTTAAGCTCGCCTAAAATCACCGGAACTGCATAGGTTGAAAACATAAGTCCTCTTGACTCATCAAAGCCCTTTGCCGCCTTTAAAAGCCCGACACAGCCTGCTTGAAAAAGATCGTCATATTCAATCCCCTTGCCCTTAAATTTTGAACAGCAGGAATGAACCAACCCTAAATTTTTAGCAATAAACTCATTATTATCATTCATTTTTAGCCTTTATTCTTTTAATCATTGTAACGGTTGTTCCCTTTCCAACGGTCGAACGTACTTTCAGCTTATCCATAAAGCTTTCCATAACTGCAAAGCCCAAACCTGCTCTTTCCTCACCACCCGTTGTATAAAGTGGTTCCAAGGCCTTTTTAACGTCGGGTATGCCACATCCAAAGTCGCGGATGCGAACCTTTAAGTTTTCTCCGTCTGCACTTATTGTTATGTATATTTTGCCTATTGTATCTTTATAAGCGTGCACTATAGCATTGGTAACAGCCTCTGAAACGGCAGTTTTAATATCGCTCATTTCTTCTAAAGTAGGATCAAACCTGGTTGCAAAAGCGCTTACTGCCATTCTTGCAAAGCCTTCGTTTGCAGACCTCGACGGCAGAATTATTTTAATTTCGTCCTTCATTTTAAACTCCTTATTTATCCATTTTTGCAAGTCGGTCAAGACCTGCCAATTTCATAACCTTATATATTTGCGGTGATGTGTTTGAAACGTGAAGCTCACCACCCAAAGGTTTCATGATTTTATACCTTCCCATCACAAGCCCTATACCTGAGCTATCCATAAAGGTTACGTCCTTAAAATCTAATATAAGCACCTCGGGGCTTGTCCTTTCAACCTCTGCATCTATTTCATTTCTGATATACGATGCTGAATGGTGGTCTATTTCACCTTCTAAAAACGCCGTCACAACGCTGTCGTTCACCGTTATTTTAACTGCCAAAATTCACACTTCCTTCAAAATAAAAAATCCGTTATCAAAATGATAACGGATTTATATTAAAATATTTGTTAAATTGTGGGTGAAATTTTAATTTTCTTTTGTCGAAAAATGCGATAACAATATAGGTCTAATATCCCCTGCCAAATAAAGTGAACCAAAGATAATGACAGGACGACCGAAAGACATGGCTTTTTCTATTGCTTCGGCATAGTTTTCGGCACTGATTGCATTAGCGCAAAACTCACTGCAAACCTTTTGCAAATCATCAACCTTCATGCTTCTTGCATTGCTTTTAACCTCAACAGCAATCATGGTATCAAAAAGCGGAGCAGTTAATTTTACAGCATCTAAAACATCCTTATCGGCCATAAATCCAACTATGGCAACAGCGTTTTTAATGCCGTTTTCGTTCAAGTGCTTATATAAAGCACCCGTTCCGTTTGGATTGTGAGATCCATCTAAAATTACAAGCGGATCTTTTGATATAACCTCACAACGAGCAGGAATAGTGGCCTTTAAAAGACCGTTTTTAATGGTTTCATACGAAATTTCGGGGAAAGCCACGTTAACGGTGGTAATGGCGGTAATGGCATTGGTTACTTGATGCTCGCCAGATAGTGATATTTTATAATCGTTGCCAAAAAGTGAAAACTCGGCACCATCGACAAAAAGCTTTGCCTTTTTATCGGCAAACGGAGCAACAAACAAGTGACTTCCCTTTTCGTTTGCATTTCTTTTAATGGTATCTTCTGCTTCGCCTTTGTTTTCTGCTGTTGAAATAACAAAACAGCCTTCTTTGATAATACCGCATTTTTCATAGGCGATTTGACTAATTGTATCGCCCAAAACACCTGTATGGTCAAGGTCGATTTTGGTGATTACCGAAGCTTTTGGCTTTTTAACCACGTTAGTAGCATCAAGTCTGCCGCCAAGACCAACT
>JAZNEE010000086.1:0-8252 GCA_045588405.1 Acutalibacteraceae bacterium | reverse complement strand
GATAGAAAGCTCTTTTGATGAAATGCGATTCATACCTTTGGCTTTAAGCTCACCTAAAAAGCGGTAATATCTGGGCAAACGCTTGGTAACGGAGGGCGAAACATTGCGAGATTTGCTCATTGTCGAGTACTCCTTTTATGTGTTTATTTAGAAAGATTTCTAACAGTTTCCATTACGTAGTCGCCAAAATCGTTGCAGGTGCAACCTGTATCGCGGCCGGTGATGGAAAGCTTCTTTTCTTCGTACATACAAATGTCAAGAGCTCTTTCAAGCAAATCAGCTTCCTTTTGCTTGCCAATGTGAGAAAGAAGCATAACAGCAGCTCTAAGCATAGAGCAGGGGTCTGCAAACTTATCTCTTCCTTCGGCAACCATACGGGGTGCTGAACCATGAATAGCCTCGAACATTGCATATTTCTTACCGATGTTTGCGCTTCCTGCGGTACCAACGCCACCCTGGAATTCAGCAGCCTCGTCGGTGATGATATCACCGTAAAGGTTGGGAAGAACAAATACCTTAAAGTCTTTGCGACGTTTTTCGTCGATAAGCTTTGCAGTTGTGATATCAATATACCAGTCATCAGTAATGATTTCGGGGTACTCTTTACCAATGTTCTGACAAATCTTAAGGAACTTACCGTCGGTAGTCTTAATAACGTTAGCCTTTGTGATGATAGAAACACGTTCCTTGCTGTTCTTTCTTGCATATTCATAAGCAAGACGAGCAATTCTTTCGCAACCCTCGGTTGTGGCAACAACAAAGTCGATAGCGAGGTCATCAGAAACGTTAAGACCCTGAGAACCTACTGCATAACCGCCTTCAGTGTTCTCACGGAAGAAGGTCCAGTCAATACCCTGTTCGGGAACACGAACGGGACGAAGGTTTGCAAAAAGGTCGAGCTCTTTACGCATAGCAACGTTAGCACTCTCGATATTGGGCCACGGATCACCTGCACGGGGGGTGGTGGTGGGGCCCTTTAAGATAACGTGGCATTTTTTAAGCTCTGCCAAAACGTCATCGGGAATAGCCTTGCCTTGAGCTGCGCGGTTTTCAATGGTAAGACCCTCGATTTCCTTAAATGTGATTTTTCCTGCATCAACATCATCAGCCAAAAGGAAGCGGAGAACACGCTCAGCTTCGTGGGTGATAACGGGACCAATGCCGTCACCACCGCAAACACCGATGATGAGGTTGTCAAGGTTTGCATAGTCAACAAAATCTTTTTCAGCCTTGATTCTTTCGGCTCTTGCTTGCTGTGCTTTTAAAAGTTCTTCGAATTTTGCTACTGATTCTTTAATCATTGCGTCGTTCATATTTGTTACCTCACTTTTCAGAATTTAATTTGGTGTAATTTAAGAGACCACCTGCAAGGATAATATCTCTCGAACGGCCCGAAAGCATGGGAATAACCTCATAGCTTTCACCGGTTGTCTTGTTTTTAAGTACAACGTTTTCACCGTTTTCAATAAGACGTCTTACGTCGGTCAACTCAAGATCGTCAAACTGGGTTATCTTATCATAATCAGCAGGGTTCTTGAAGGTTAAAGGAAGAATGCCTGCGTTAATAAGGTTAGCAGCATGAATACGTGCAAAAGACTTGGTAACAACAGCCTTAATACCTAAATAAAGGGGTACAAGTGCTGCGTGCTCACGCGATGAGCCCTGACCATAGTTTTCACCGCCGATGATGATACCGTTTCCATACTTCTTGCAATTTTCGGGGAACTGCTCGTCGCAACGGGTGAAGCAGAAGTTTGCAAGATAAGGAATATTAGAACGGTAAGGAAGAATCTTGGCACCTGCGGGCATAATGTGGTCGGTTGTGATGTTGTCGCCAACCTTAAGTACTGCGTTTGCCGAAACAGTTGCCTCCAAGGGTTCGGTCTTAGGGAAGGGCTTAATGTTAGGACCGCGAAGGATCTCAACGCTTGCAGCTTCTTCGACCGATGCGGGAGCATCAACCATATTGTCGTTAATAAGGAACTTTTCGGGAAGTTTAATGCTTGACAGATCAGCGTCAAGAGTTCTGGGGTCGGTGAGGTAACCAGTAAGTGCTGCAGCTGCTGCAGTTTCGGGGCTTACAAGGTAAACACCTGCATCAGCAGTTCCGGAACGGCCTTCAAAGTTACGGTTAAAGGTTCTTAGGCTGATACCTTTAGAGTTGGGCGATTGACCCATACCAATACAAGGTCCGCAAGCGCATTCCAAAATTCTTGCACCTGCAGCGATAAGCTTGGACAAAGCACCGCAATCAGCAAGCATATTGAAAACCTGCTTACTACCTGGGGCAATACCAACCGAAACAGAAGGATCAACAGTTTTGCCGTCGAGAATAGCGGCAACTTTAAGCATATCGTAAAGTGAAGAGTTGGTGCAGCTGCCGATAAGCACCTGATCAACCTTCATTTTGCCAATCTCGGTAATAGCCTTTACGTTATCGGGCATGTGAGGCATAGCAGCCAAAGGAGCAAGCTCAGAAAGGTTTACATAAATCTCTTTATCATAAACTGCATCCTCATCGCTACTTAACTCAATGAAATCTTCTTCACGGCTTTGTGCTTTAAGGAAAGCCTTGGTAATTTCGTCAGAAGGGAAGATAGAAGTGGTTGCACCAAGCTCGGCACCCATGTTGGTAATAGTTGCACGCTCGGGAACCGAAAGAGTCTTAACACCTTCGCCTGCATATTCAACAATGTAGCCAACGCCACCCTTAACGGTGAGCTGACGCAAAACCTCTAAAATAACGTCTTTTGCCGAAACAAAGGGTGAAAGCTTACCGGTAAGGTTTACACGAATCATTTTAGGCATCGGAATGTAATAAGCACCGCCACCCATAGCAACAGCAACGTCCATACCACCGGCACCAATAGCCAGCATACCGATACCACCGCCTGTAGGTGTGTGCGAGTCGGAACCGATAAGGGTTTTACCGGGTTTGCCAAAACGTTCAAGATGCACCTGATGGCAAATACCGTTACCGGGACGGGAATAGTAAATACCGTGTTTTTTTGCAATGCTCTGAATAAATCTGTGGTCGTCAGCGTTTTCAAAGCCTGTCTGAAGAGTGTTGTGGTCTATGTAAGCAACCGAACGTTCGGTCTTAACACGATCAACACCCATAGCTTCAAACTCCAAGTAAGCCATAGTACCTGTGGCATCCTGAGTTAATGTTTGGTCGATTTTAAGTCCAACGTCATTACCGGGAATCATTTCGCCGTCAACGAGGTGAGCCTTAATAATTTTTTGTGCAATAGTAAGTCCCAAAGATTTCATCTCCTAAAAAAATTTCTATGATATTATCCTACAATTTTTATCATTTGTCAATATTTTAACACTATAAAAATGCAAACTTATTAAAATTTTTAACAATCTTTTTATAAAAACTATTATTTTGACACCTAAACTATCGTTTTATCTTGATTTTTACCTAAATTAGGATTATTATAAAGGTGTATTTTGTTGATGAAGGTGTAGATTATGATTTTATCGTCTACAACAAATCCGCTTTGCACAAAATTCGGTCAAAAAAGGGCTGTTGAAATTTTGGCAAAAGCAGGTTTTGATGCTGTTGATTTGTCGCTTGTCCATATGCGCGATGAAAAGAATGAGTTTAATGGTGACAATTATAGGGAAGTGGCCGAAGATTTAGCTAAAGTTGCAAAAGAAAACGGCGTTTTCTTTAATCAAGCTCACGCGTGTTACCCAACCTCGTTTGAAGATGAGGAAAAGACAGAAATTGCTGTTAAAAAGGTTATTAAAGGCATTGAAATTGCGTCTATTGTCGGTGCAAAGGTGGTTGTTGTTCATCCTAATCAGCACTTGTATTATAATAAAGGTAATAACCCCGAAATTTTAAAGGAAATGAACCTCAAGTTTTACCGTTCACTTATGCCTTATTGTGAAAAGTACGGTATTAAAGTTGCCACCGAAAATATGTGGCAAAGAGGTAAACTCAGCGGTGTTATTGTTAAAAGCACCTGCTCTGAAGGAAAAGAGTTTTCAGATTATGTTGATATGATTGGCAGCGAATATATGACTGCTTGTCTTGATTTGGGACATTGTGGTCTTACCGGTCAGTTGCCCGAGGATATGATAAGAATTTTAGGTGCTAATCGACTTGGTGCCTTGCACGTTCACGATAACGACGGCCAGCGTGACTGTCACGTTGAACCAATGGCGCCTTTTGTTTCGACAATTGATTGGGAAGCGGTGTGCAAAGCACTTGCCAAAATTGATTATAAAGGCGATTTTACCTTTGAAGCCGAGAATATTTTTTCAAACTGCAACGAGCAAACGGTTGATTCAATAGCCAAGCATCTACATGATATCGGTCGTTATCTCATTGGCAGAATTGAGTATTTTAAAACCCAACTTTAAAGTTAACAAAGATTTAACTGTAACTTGATGGTTTTTTGATTATTTCATATTATAATTCAAGCAAATTTTATGGAGGTTAAATATGAGTCTTATATATCTTGTTGAAGATGACAGCAATATAAGAGAGCTTGTTGTGTATACTCTTAACAGCACAGGCTTTGAAGCCGTTGGTTTTGAAAAACCATCGGATTTTTATGCTGCTCTTAAAGAACGTTTGCCGAATTTGATTTTGCTTGATATTATGCTTCCTGAGGAGGATGGACTTTCTATTCTTTCTAAGCTCAGAAGTTCTGACGACTTAAAGGAAACACCTATTATTATGCTTACGGCAAAAGGAACCGAAATTGATAAAGTTAAGGGTTTTGAATTGGGCGCTGATGATTATATTGCCAAGCCTTTTGGTGTTATGGAGCTTGTTGCCAGAATCAAAGCAAGACTTCGCAGTAACGGTAAAACGCAGACTTTGTCAGAATATAACGTGGGTTGCCTTTACGTTTGCCCCGAAAAGCATATCGTTAAGGTTAATAAGGCGTCAGTTGTGCTAACGCTTAAAGAATTTGAAATGCTTGTAATGTTGCTTGAAAACCGTCAGGTTGTGTTAACCCGTGACCAGATTCTCAATAAGGTATGGGGTTATTCGTTTGACGGCGAAAGTCGCACAGTTGATGTACATATAAGAACACTTCGTCAAAAGCTTGGCGAAGCAGGGGACGTTATCGAAACGGTAAGAGGAATAGGTTATAAGATATCGGGAGATGTTAAATGAAAAGACTTAGCACCTCAATTTTCAGAAACTGCATGTTTGTTTCGTTGCTGTCGTCACTTGCGGCTATTGTTTTGTTTATATCTCTTTTTTACGGAAACTATCGTAATGAGGTTTACAATAACCTTAAAAATGAAGCAGATGTGCTTAAAAGCGTTGCCGATTATGGTGGCGAAGCTGAAATATTAAAGGTTGAATCGGATCACAGAATAACCTTGATTGCATCCGACGGATATGTTTCATTTGACAACGTTGCCAATATTTCAACACTCGAAAACCATAGCGATTTTGAGGAGTTTTCAGAAGCGGTTGAATCGGGACTTGGCGTTGCCGAAAGGCAGTCGGATACTTTTGATAAAAAAGAACTTTATGTTGCTGTTAAGCTTCAAAACGGCTCGGTTCTACGTGTTTCGGATGCTAAACCCACGATAACGGGTCTTATTTACGATATTTGGTGGATAATGCTCGGTATTTTGGCGGTTGAGTTGTTGCTTTCTTTCTTAATTACTCTGAAAATATCAAAAAAGGTTATTGCACCGATAAATAACATAAATTTTGAAAACCCCGAAGATTCACAAGTTTATGAAGAACTAAATCCGCTTATTACAAGGATAAATGAGCAAAATCTTCAGATTGCCAAGCAACTAAAGGACTTAAGAGCCGAGCATGATAATCAAGATGCGATGCGTCGCGATTTTACAGCCAACGTTTCTCACGAGCTTAAAACACCTTTGACATCCATTTCGGGTTATGCAGAGCTAATTAAAACGGGTATTGCCAAAGATAATGATATCGAACGTTTTGCAGGCAAGATTTATGATGAATCACAGCGACTTATAACCTTGGTCGGAGATATTATCAAGCTGTCACAGTTAGACGTTAAGGATATACCTGTTGAATTTGGTAGGGTTAATCTCTACAGTATTTGTGAATCGGTAGTTTCTCAGCTTGAAATGTCGGCGCAAAAGAAAAATGTTTCAATAAATCTTAAAGGTGATAACGTTGAACTTTATACTGCAGGTAAGATAGTTGAGGAGATAATATTTAACCTTTGCGACAATGCTGTTAAATACAACAAGCAAGACGGAAGGGTGGATATTAAAATCCGTCAATGTGTCGATGGGGTTGAACTTTCTGTTAAGGATACGGGAATCGGTATTGACAAAAACGAATTAGACCACGTTTTTGAAAGATTTTATCGTGTTGATAAAAGCCATTCTAAAGAAATCGGCGGAACGGGACTTGGTCTTTCTATTGTTAAACATGGTGTTCGCTTCCTTGGTGCTTCTATTACTATTGAAAGCGAACTTGATAAAGGTACAGTTATAAGAATTGTTTTTTAAGGAGATTATTTATGGAAACCAAAAGAATTGCTCTTATTGCACATGATAATATGAAGCCGGTTATAGTTGAATGGTGTAAAGAAAATTACGAGATTTTGTCTCATCATTTTCTTTGCGGAACAGGTACAACCGCAACTAAGATTTCAGAGGCTACCAAATTACCCATTAAAAAGTATTTAAGCGGTCCTTTGGGCGGCGATCAGCAGATCGGCTCATTGGTTGCAAGCGGTGAAGTTGATATTATAATCTTCTTTTCCGATCCACTTACTGCTATGCCTCACGACCCTGACGTCAAGGCATTGCTTCGTATTGCCCAGGTTTATGACGTTCCCATTGCAAACAATCGTTCAACAGCTGATTGTATTTTGAAGTCACTTGATTGATAAAAAAAGTCTTATTCGTCTGCCAAAAGTTGACGGATAAGACTTCATTTTACCTAAATTTAACAAATTTCGGCTATTATAATTTACATAGGTAATTTAAAATTTAACAAATAAGTTTTTTGGAGGAATGGGTATGGTCACAATAGTTATGTTGTGCGGCGGTCTTGCTTTCTTTCTTTACGGTATGACCGTTATGTCACACGGTCTTGAAAAGCTTACCAACGGCGGACTTGAACACACTCTTAAAAAAGCAACCGATAATAAATTTTTGGCTTTGATTTTCGGTGCAATTATCACTATTGCGATGCAGTCGTCATCGGCTCTAACCGTTATGCTTGTTGGCCTTGTAAACTCGGGTATTTTATCTTTTGGACAAACTATCGGAGTTTTGATGGGTTCCAACGTTGGTACAACCCTCACAGCTTGGATTTTGAGCCTTGCCGGTATTGATGGCGGTGTTTGGTATCTTGACATAATCAAACCCAAGAACTTTGCACCTGTTTTGGCACTTATTGGTGTTGCAATGCGAATGATGGGCAAAAAGCAAAAGACACAGAGTATCGGTAACGTTATGGTTGGCTTTGCAATCTTAATGTACGGTATGACCATGATGTCAGACTCAATGAAAGAGTATGCAACCCCCGATTCTCCTATTGCTCCTTTGCTTACAGCGTTTAAAAATCCGTTCCTTGCTGTTTTGGTTGGTGCCGTGTTTACCGGTGTTATTCAAAGTTCGGCTGCTTCGGTTGCCATTTTGCAGGCTTTTGCTTTGGGTGGCAGCGTAACTTATGGAATGGCAATTCCTATTGTTATGGGTCAGAATATCGGTACCTGTGTTACAGCCGTTCTTGCAAGTATCGGTGTTTCCAGAAATGCTCGCAAGGTTTCGGTTGTTCACCTTGCATTCAACATTATAGGTACTTTAATATTCCTTATTCCTTTCTGTTTGTTCTATTATATAATTGATATTCCTATGTTGAATGAAACAATAACACCTTTCCAAATCGCTGTTGTTCACAGTATTTTCAATATTGCTACAACCGTCATACTTTTGCCGTTTACCAAACAGCTTGAAAAATTGGCAAACTTCCTTATTAAAGATAAGGCTAAAGAAGATCCGAAACACGCTTTGCTTGACGACCGTCTCCTTACATCGCCTTCGTTTGCTGTTTCCAGCGCATTTGATATGACCGTTGAAATGTGCAAGCTTTCTAAGGAAGCCTTTGGAAAAGCACTTAGCTTACTTTATAAGTATGACGAAAAGGGTGCTGTAGAGGTATCCGAGCTTGAAAGCCATATCGATAACTACGAAGATCAGCTTGGTACATATATGGTTAAGCTTTCGAAAACCGGTGTTTCGGATAAAACCTCAAAAGAAATTGCAAA
>JAZNEE010000085.1:0-3443 GCA_045588405.1 Acutalibacteraceae bacterium | reverse complement strand
AGAGTGGTGCTCAGCATCGATCCCGGTGCCGCATTCGGAACGGGTACTCACGCCACAACCAAAATGTGCCTCGAATTACTTGAAAAATATGTTGGCAACGGTTGCAAGTTGCTCGACATCGGTTCGGGAAGTGGCATTTTGAGCATTGCTGCAGGTCTCTTAGGTGCAGATGAAGCAATTGGTGTTGATATCGACCCCGTTGCCGTCAAGGTTGCTAAGGAAAATGCCGAGATTAACAATATGAGCCAAAAAGTCACTTATATTGAAGGTGACCTTTGCGATAAAATCGATGGTAAGTTTGATATTGTTTGTGCCAACATTGTTGCCGACGTTATCATTTCGCTAACCGATTACGTTGAAAAGTTTATGCACGAGGATTCGCTGTTCATTTGCTCGGGTATTATTGATATTCGTGAGGATGACGTTTTAAAGGCATTGTCACTCAATGGCTTTACCGTTGTTGACGAGTGCGAATGTGAAAACTGGCGAGCTTTCGCTGTTAGAAAGGATTAAAGTTATGCTTCAATACGAAGAACAAAGATTAAGACTAACTGCCTTAGAGGGTGACATTAAAGAACTTGGTGAGGCATTGGGACTTGAATATCTTCGCCGTGATGTTGAAACTATGGAGATTCAGGCATCGGCTCCCGATTTTTGGAACGATCTTGCCCGAGCACAGAAGATTCAACAGAAAATGGCAGCCCAAAAGGCTAAAATCGAAAAATATGAAAAGCTTCAAAGCCTTTATGAGGATACCCTCGTGCTTATAGAAATGGCTGACGAGGAAGGCGACCTTTCAATGCTTGACGAGGTTGTGGCAAGCGTTGACGAGATCATTAAAAGCCAAGAAGAACAAAGACTTTCCACCTTGCTCACGGGTGAATATGACGCCAACAATGCCATTCTTACCTTCCATGCAGGCGCAGGTGGTACCGAAGCTCAGGACTGGAACCAAATGCTTGTCCGTATGTATACCCATTGGGGCGAATCGCACGGCTTTAAGGTTAATATGATTGACTTTTTAGATGGTGAAGAAGCTGGTCTTAAAAGTGCAGTTTTAACGATTAGTGGCGAAAATGCTTACGGTTATTTAAAGGGCGAAAACGGTGTTCATCGTTTGGTTCGTTGTTCGCCGTTCGATTCCTCGGGCAGAAGACATACTTCGTTTGCTTCTTTAGAAGTTATGCCCGAAATCACCGCCGATGTTAGCATCGATATCAGAGATGAGGATTTGAAGGTTGATACCTACCGTTCAAGCGGTGCAGGTGGTCAGCACGTTAATAAAACCGAATCGGCTATCCGTATCACCCATATTCCTACCGGTATCGTTGTTTCTTGTCAGACTCAGCGTAGCCAAATTCAAAACCGCGAAACTGCCATGACAATGCTTCGTTCAAAACTTGTTGAGATCAAGGAAAGAGAACATCTTGATAAAATTGAGGATATCAAGGGCGTTCAAAAGGAAATTGCATGGGGCTCGCAGATTCGTTCCTACGTCTTTATGCCTTATACCCTTGTTAAAGACCACAGAACGGGTTTTGAATCGGGTAACGTCGGTGCTGTTATGGACGGTGACCTTGACGGATTTATCAATGCCTATTTAAAAGCCGCATCTAAAAACGAGCTTGGAAATTATTCTTCTGAAGATTAAAGAAAATTGTTCAATTTTGTCAAAATTCATATTGCAATTTTAAATTGAAAGTTAGATAATAGAAACAGAAGATATATTAAATATTTTCACATGATTTAAGAGGTGTTATTTATGTTTGATTACAAAGTAAAAATCGGTCTTGTACCTCTCCGCCGTGATACTACTAACCGCCCTGCAAAAACCTTTTTGACTTGGGTTTCGGCAGAGGAAAGAGGTCACAGGTTTGTAGATTACATCGAAAAGAACTTTGCAAATGAAAACGTCGAGTTTGTTGATACCAAAGGTCTTGGCTGTAACGACCTTATTTATAATGAGGAATCGGTTGAGGCAACCGTATCACGCTTTAAAGAAGCAGGTGTTGATGCTGTTCTTATCATCAATGCCAACTTTGGTAACGAAGAAGCAGCGGCCGACCTTGCAATGGCAATGGATAAACCCGTTTGCATTTGGGCGCCTCTCGACGACGAGTATTACGAGCATGGCATGCGTCCTACCGATTCACAGTGCGGTATGTTTGGTATTTCCCGTCAAATGCAAAGATACCACGTTCCGTTTAGCCACATTAACTGCTGTCGTGTAGATTCCGATACATTCAAAGAAGGCTTTGACAGTTTTGTCAGGGTTGCTTGTATGGTTAAGAACTTCCGCGGTATGCGTATCGGCCAGCTTGGTGCACGACCCAAGCCCTTCTTCTCGGTTATTTGGAACGAAGGCGAACTTATGGAGAAGTTTGGCATACGTATTATTCCTATCAATTTTGCATTTGTTCAGCAGACCTATAACGAGGTTAAGGAAACCATGCAGGACGAGATAAAGGAAGTTTTGCAGTATTTCAAAGATAACTACGAAATGGATGACCTTACCCCTAACTATCTTGAAACTATGGCAACTATGGTTGTTACATATAAGAAGTTGTTTAAGGACTATAATGTTGACATTATGTCGAGTGAATGCTGGACCGGATTTATCCAGATGTTCGACGGATTCTGCCCCTGTGCAGTTTTCGGTGTGCTCAATGATATGGGTTACTACGTTGCTTGTGAAAGCGATATGCATTGCGCTATCACCGCAAGCTTGCTCACATCTGCTACTCTTGGTAAGAAGAGACCTTTCTTGGGCGAATTTACCGTTCGTCATCCCGAGAACAAAAATGCAGAGCTTTTGTGGCACTGCGGTCCGTTTCCGCTTTCTGTCAAGGCTCCCGATAGCCCTGCATTGCTTGTAAATCAGCGTGAATGGTTCCGTGCAAAAGACGGCACCTACACCGTAGCAAGAATTTACCAGGAAAGTGGCAACTATATGGTTCTTCCGCTTCTTTGCCACACAGTTGTTGGCCCCGAAACCCACGGCACATACCTTTGGGGCGAGTTTGAAAATCTTGATAAGATTGAAGACCGTTTGCTCGATGGCCCTTATATCCATCACTTTGTTGAAATCGAAGGCGACTATCGTAAAGAGTTTAAGGAATTCTGCAAGTACTTCCCGAACTTAAAATACGACGACAGTTGTGAGAAATAATGAAAAATTTCCGAACTTAAAAAGGTTCGGAAGTTTATTTGTTTTGTTAAAAAAGGTATTTAATCATTCTATCGGGGTTTTCGAGAAAACTCTTTGTTATCTTATAATGTTCAGTGTCAAAATATTCAGTTTTTTGAATACCTTGATCTGAAAACAAAAGGATGTCTGCATTGGGGTATGCCATTAAAATAGGCGAATGTGTTGCTATTATAAATTGAGATCCGTTATTAACAAGCCGGTTGATTTCAGCAAGCAAGGTAAGTTGTCGGCTGGG
>JAZNEE010000084.1:0-3270 GCA_045588405.1 Acutalibacteraceae bacterium | reverse complement strand
CCTATCGCAATTCTCACAAAAATAGCTCAAATATTGGGTATGACTACTGACGAAATTTTAATTGAAGAAGAAACGACATATTTAGATGTTGTTAATAACGGTCGCAACCAACTTTTGAATTTCTCTTCCGAAAGCGGTTATAACAGCGGAGACAATCCCAGCTTTACTATGGAAGAATTGGATATACTTGTTAAAATTATTGATCTTCCAACTCAAAAACGTGAAGAGCTTGTTGCCTATATTTCTGAAATTGTTAACGAAAACACAGATAAATGATTCATTAAAAAACCTAGGTCGGATTTCCGACCGAGGTTTTTTAATTTAATTATCTTTTAGAAAGAACTTCGTTTTCATAAGATTTAACTTCTTTAAGCCACTCATCGCCAACGGGAACACCGTTAACTTCGCAGAAGTAATCCCAAACTGCACCGAAGGGATAAGATTTATATTCTTCGGTAAGAGCAAGTCTTGAAGTGTAATCGCCTTCAAGCTCGATCTTCTGAAGTGCAGCGGTGGGTTCAAGCAAAGCTTTAAGCAAAGCCTTCTGCATATTTCTCATACCGATAACCCATGCGGCAACACGGTTGATACTTGCATCAAAGAAATCAAGACCAATGTGTGTGCGGTCAAGCAAATCGGTACGAACGATCGACTGAGCAATAGCACAAAGCTCGTCATCAAGAACGATTACGTGGTCAGAGTCCCAACGAACAGGACGGCTAACGTGAAGAAGAAGGTCGTTTGTGAAAAGAAGCACGGTAGGAATCTTATCAGAAATAACCTCGGTAGGATGATAATGGCCTGCATCCAAAGTGCACATCTTGTTTCTGGAAGTTGCATAAGCAACGCAGAACTCGTTAGAACCAACGGTATAGCTTTCAGCACCGATACCGAAAACCTTGCTCTCAAGTCCGTCGAGATTATATTTCTCATCGATAGGCTCTGCAAAAACCTCGTCCAAAGCAGTCATCATGCGACGGCGAGGTGCTTCACGGTCAACAGGAAAATCCTTATATCCATCGGGGAACCAGAAGTTAGTGCAGCAGGTCTGACCGAGTTCTTTACCAAAATACTCGGCGATTTTTCTTGATTTCTGACAATGCTTAATCCAGAAGTTTCTAACCTTTTCGTCGGCACTTGAAATAGTGAAGCCGCTATCAGCCATAGGATGAGAGAAGCAGGTTGGGTTAAAGTCAAGACCATAGCCGTTTTCTTTTGCCCAATCAACCCATTTTTGGAAATGCTTAGGCTCCAATTCATCAAGGTCAACCTTTTCATCGGTATCAGCATAAATAGCATGAAGGCTCAATTTATGCTTACCTGCGATAAGTGAGAAAGCCTTATCGATATCCTGACGAAGCTCGTCGGGAGTGTTAGCTCTACCGGGATAGTTACCGGTTGCCTGAATACCACCGGACAATGCAACATCCTTAAAAAGGAATCCGTTAACATCGTCACCCTGCCAGCACTGCATTGAAATTTTAATGTTTTTGAGTTTTTCAATAACTGCATCGGTATCTACACCGATTTCGGCATATTTTGCCTTAGCGTACTTGTAGCCTTCAAGTGTTTTCATAAATTTACTCTCCTTTTAATTATATGTTTTAATTCCAAATGATTTAATAACACATTCTCTCGCATCAGCAAGATCTTTAAAACTGCCAACGCTGAGCATTTGAGCCATAAGGTTACCGATCGCGGTTGCCTCAGAAGGACCGGCCAAAACAGTTCTACCCGAAGTTTTTGCAGTAATGCGATTAAGGTAATCAGCATTACTTCCGCCACCGATTATATTGATTGCAGGATACTTCTTGCCAGTAAACTCTTCGATTTCATTTGCACAGTCGGCATAGCATTTTGCAAGGCTGTTATAAATAACGGCAGTAAGCTGTCCAACAGTTTCGGGTACCTTTTGGTTTGTATCAAGGCAGCATTTTTTGATTTCTTCACTCATATTCTTAGGTGCAAGGAATCGGTTATCAACTGCATCTACAATACTTGGGAAATCAGAATTTTCGGCAGCCATATCGCAAAGTTCGGCAAATGAGTATTTATCTTGGAGTTCTTTTTTAACATTTTGAATCATCCAAAGACCCATAATGTTTTTAAGAACTCTGTAACGGTAGTCATACCCGCCTTCATTGGTAAAGCTATGCTCCATACAAATATCAGCAAGCTGAGGAGTGAGTGACTCAATACCCATAAGCGACCAGGTGCCCGAGCTTATGTACATTACATTATCGCCGTTGGAAGGAACAGCCATAACAGCAGACGCTGTGTCGTGAGATGCAGCAAGAATAACATCTAAATCAAAGCCAACTTCTTCACGAACTGAAGGCAAAAGTTTACCTGCCTTTGTACCGGGTTTAGAAAGTTCTCTGAAAATACTTTTCTTTATAAAGAAAGTATCAAGAATTTCTTCCGACCAACTGTTTGTTTTAACATCGATAAGTTCTGTTGTTGAAGCGTTGGTGTACTCATTAAACTTATTACCCGTCAAAAGATAAACAAAATAATCGGGTATCATAAGAAAATCAACGGCTTTTTCCAACTGCTCGGGATGGTTGTCCTTTAAAGAAACGAGCTGGAACAAGGTGTTAAAGGTATTGGTTCCAAGACCGGTGATATCATAAAGTTTGCGCTTGGACATAATCTCAAAAGTTTTTTCAACGTAACCTTCCGTTCTTGAATCACGGTAACCAACAGAGTTTCCGACAATGTTTCCGTTTTCGTCCAAAAGAACAAAATCAACACCCCATGTGTCAATAGCCATGGTTGTTGGAGTTTTGCCGATTTCGGCACATTTTTTCATACCATTTTTAATTTCATTAAAAAGGCGAACGGTATCCCAACAAAGCGAACCGTCAACCTCATCAAGTCCATTATAAAAACGGTAAACCTCTTCGTACTTCATAACGCCGTCTTCAAGCCAGCCTAAAATATGACGTCCGCTTGAAGCTCCAATGTCAACAGCAAGATGGAACATCAAAGAACCCTCCTTCAGTGTTTTTCTTAAATATAACCTATAAAATGGTTAAATTATACCTCACATTTTAATAAATTTAGGGTTGTTTTTTACTTTTTTGGCATAAAAAACAAAAACAACAACGACAAAAGCCGAAAATGTTTGTTATCTATGTAACTATTGCTTATAAAACACAAATTTTTTAAATAATAATTTAAAAATTGCACATTAAAACCTCTTGCAATTTAGTACATTTTTTTATATAATACGATAGAAGGTGAAATATATGAATTATACTTATAATA
>JAZNEE010000083.1:0-2840 GCA_045588405.1 Acutalibacteraceae bacterium | reverse complement strand
CTTATCAGCAAAACAAGGGTAAATATTCCGTTCAGGGGTTTAGAAAGGGCCATGCTCCTTTCCATGTGATCTGCAGTGTTTACGGCAAAGAAGTTTTCTATGAAGACGCCTTAAATATTGCCGTTAGCGAATATTATCCTCAGGTCTTAACCCAGGAAGGTGAGAAGATTCAGCCTGTTGGCGATCCTCAATTTGCTCTTGATAATATTGACGAAAACGGTGTTGCTTTTACTGCTTATGTTCCTGTTATGCCTGAAGTTAAGATTAATGCATATACGGGTATAAAAGTTGATAAGGTTGAGTATAATGTTACCGACGAAGACCTTGAAAAGGATATTAACCGTCTTTTAGAAAGGAATTCAAGAGAAGTTAACGTCACAGACAGGGCGTGTGCAAATGGTGATATTGTTGTAATCGACTTCAGCGGTAGTGTTGACGGCGTTAAGTTTGAAGGCGGCACAGCTGAAAAGTATCGTCTTGAGCTTGGTTCCGGTTCATTTATCCCCGGTTTTGAAGATCAGGTTGTCGGCATGAATATCGGCGAGGACAAAGACATTAACGTAACCTTCCCTGAAGACTATTCCGCACCACTTAACGGTAAGGATGCCGTCTTCGCAATTCATCTTCACGAAATTATCGTTAAAGAGCTTCCTGAGCTTAACGATGAGTTTATCAAAGACGCAACCGGCGAAGAGTCTGTTGAGGCTTATAAAAACAAAACTCGTGAACACATGCAGAAGGACAATGACAAACGTGCTCACGATGAAAATGAGGACAAGCTTTTAACTAAAATTGCTGAATGTACCGAGGTTGAAATTCCCGACTGCATGATTGAACATGAAATTAATACAATGGTTCAACAGCTTCAGTATAGATTAATGTATCAAGGCTTAAAGTTTGAAGATTATCTTAAAGTGACCAAGCAAACTGAAGACGCTATCAAGGAATCTTATTCTCCAATCGCCAAAGATCGCGTTAAAAAGCAGCTTATCGTTGGTAAGATTATCGAAGCTGAAAAGATCGAAGCAACTGATGAAGAGGTTGCTGCTAAGGTTGAAGAGCAGGCTAAATCTGTCAACAAAGAAGTTGAAGAATATCGCAAAAATATGGATCCAAGACAAATTGATTATATCAAAAATTCAATTGTTGTAGATAAATTATTTGCTTTCTTGGTTGCTAATAACGACATTTCCTAATTTATTAACAAATCCGCTGTACGGAGGCTTTTATGTCACTTATTCCAATGGTTGTTCAACAAACCGACAGAGGGGAAAGGTCTTACGACATATATTCCCGCTTATTAAACGACAGAATTATTTTCTTGTCGGGCGAAATTAACGATGCGGTTGCAAATACTGTTGTTGCCCAGTTAATTTTCCTTGAGTCGGAGGATCCCAATAAGCCTATTTATATGTATATAAACAGTCCCGGTGGGAGTGTTTCTGCCGGACTTGCAATTTATGATACGATGAATTATATAAAGTGCGAGGTTTGTACTTTATGTATTGGTATGGCTGCAAGTATGGCTGCGGTTATTTTGTCAAGCGGCGCAAAAGGCAAAAGATATTGTTTGCCTAACAGTGAAGTAATGATCCATCAGCCACTCGGCGGTATGCAGGGGCAGGCAAGTGATATAAAAATTCATGCTGACCATATTTTACGCATTAAAGATAAACTTAACCATATTCTCGCTGAAAATACGGGAAAACGCTTATCCGAAATTGAGCAGGATACAGATAGAGATAATTATTTATCCGCCCAGGACGCACTGGAATACGGTTTAATTGACAGAATTTTCTCTAACAGATAACTTAATGAGGTATAATGAATAAAGAAAACTTAACCAACACTTTTTGTTCTTTTTGCGGAAAGGCACAGGATAAGGTCAAAACTTTGGTCGCAGGGCCACATGGCCTTTACATTTGTGACGAGTGCATTGATATTTGCCAATCCATACTTAAAGACGATAAAAAGACGGACGCAAACGGTGAAATCAATCTTTTAAAACCACATGAAATCAAGGCGGAGCTTGACAAGTATATCGTTGGTCAGGATAAGGCAAAAAAGGTTTTATCCGTTGCAGTTTATAACCATTATAAGCGAGTTAATATGATGGCCAAAAATCGCAAGCCCGGCACTGATGAAACAGAAATTGATAAAAGTAACGTGCTTTTACTTGGCCAAACCGGCTGTGGCAAAACATTGCTTGCCAGCACTCTCGCTAAAATTTTAAACGTTCCGTTTGCCGTTGTCGACGCCACAACCTTAACTGAGGCCGGGTACGTTGGTGAAGACGTTGAAAACATTTTGTTAAAGCTTCTCCAGAATGCTGATTTTGATATTTCCAGGGCAGAGCGCGGTATAATTTACATTGACGAAATTGACAAGATTGCTCGCAAAACTGAAAATGTTTCTATCACGCGTGACGTGTCCGGTGAAGGTGTGCAGCAAGCGCTTTTAAAAATAATTGAGAGCACTGTTGCATCAGTTCCGCCACAGGGCGGTCGCAAGCACCCGCAGCAAGAATTTATCAGACTTGATACCACTAACATCTTATTTATATTTGGCGGAGCTTTTGTTGGTCTTGATAAGATCATTGCAAAAAGGAAAGACTCTTCAGGCATGGGATTTGGTGCAACCGTAACCGATTGTAACGATTTGCGCACTGATGAATATTTTCAAGAGGTTCAACCTCAGGATCTCATTAAATTTGGCCTAATCCCCGAATTTGTTGGCAGAATCCCTATAACCGTAGCCTTAAATGGACTTGACGAAGGCGCTTTGGTTAAGATAATGACGGAGCCCAAAAACGCAATCGTTAAACAATATAAGAAGCTTTT
>JAZNEE010000082.1:0-19743 GCA_045588405.1 Acutalibacteraceae bacterium | reverse complement strand
GATATATATAAGATAAAGGATTTTTGCAGTGTCTTTGGCTCTTGGTACAAGTTTACCAACGACGGGACCGGGCATTTCAGCTCTGATTATGTGTATAGAACGGTCAGACATATCGGGGATTATTGCCATAACGAAAACAAGAACTCCCATTCCGCCTATCCAGTGCGTAAAGCTTCGCCAAAACAAAAGACCTTTGCTTAAAGCTTCAACGTCTTTAAGAATCGAAGCGCCGGTTGTTGTGAAACCGCTAACCGTTTCAAATAAAGCGTCAATATAATTAGGAATTTCACCGCTCACAACAAAGGGAACAGCGCCGATGAGTGATAATGATATCCAAGCAAGAGCAACCGTCACAAAGCCTTCACGGGCATAAATAACGCGGTCTTTTGTTTTAAAAACAATGGATAAAATGCCACCTAAAGCAGCGGCTATGCAAATTGATACTAAAAAGCCTGCGATAGCGGTGGGTTCTTTATATATAAGCGATACCGCAAGAGGCAAAATCATAAGCAACGCTTCGGTTAAGATGATATGCCCCGTGGTGCTTAAAACCATTTTATGATTCATAAATTAAAGCTCCTATTCCGCTATATCGGCAATGTCGTTTACACGCAATCCGCTTGTTATAACAACAACCTTGTC
The DNA here is from genome assembly GCA_045588405.1 of Acutalibacteraceae bacterium. Lineage (GTDB taxonomy): Bacteria > Bacillota > Clostridia > Oscillospirales > Acutalibacteraceae > UMGS172. Next base: position 19,101 of record JAZNEE010000082.1, on the reverse strand, counting down.
ACCCGACATTATCATATCGTTACCGGAAGGAATGATAGAACGACGGTTGCGAGATATACCTGCAACAAGCGTGTTCTTTTTGAACTTTAAATCTTTAAGCGGAACACCGATAAGCTCGCAGTCATTGTCTACAATAAATTCAAGAGCCTCTGCTTTGTCATCCATGATTTTATAAAGAGTTTCAACCTTGCTGCCGATTGTGCAGTCTAAAGCACGGGCATAACTGCAAAGTCTGTCTGAAATAGTTTTTCTTGGAGATACAAAGCAATCTATTCCCATGGCTTCGGCAGTTGCTCTGAATTCATCTCGGTTGATTTTGGTTATAACATGGGGAACGTTTTGCATTTTTGCAAAGAACGAAAGAAGAATGTTTTCTTCATCAAGTCCCGTTAGTGCAACAAGTGCGTCAACCGAGTGCAAACCTTCTTCAAGCAACACTTCCTGCTGTGCACCGTCACCGTTTATGATAACTGCTTTTGGAAGAACCTTGCAGAATTCTTCACAACGCTTGGGGTCTTTATCGATTATTTTTACCGAGTTACCGCTTGCGAGCAACATCTTTGCAAGATAATAAGCCGTTCTGCTGGCACCCAAAATCATAACGCTTCTGGCTTTTTTCTGTGCCAAATCAATCATTTTAAGGAATTTAACGATTTCCTGGGTCTCGGCAGTAACGCTTATTCTGTCACCGCTTTGTAATACAAAATTACCGTCGGGGATATAAACGTTTTCACCACGTTCAACGGCGCAAACAAGCATATTGACCTGATATTTTTTTCTGAGATCAATGAGAGAAAGACCGTGAAGTTTGGAATCGGGCTTTAATATAAACTCAACCATTTCAAAGTTTCGACCCGAAAAGGTATCAATCTTTGCGGCGGCAGGGAGCTTTAACATATTATAAAGCTCTTTTGCAACCATTGCTTCGGGGTTTATTGCAAGCGAAAGCTTTAACTCGCTTTGCAAAAACGCACGGCTGTTTTCACTATATTCGGGATTTCTCAAACGGGCTATGGTGTGCTTTGCACCCATTCTTCTGGCAATGAAGCAACAAAGCATATTAAACTCGTCCGAACCGGTGACGGCAACAACAAGTTCTGCTTTATCAACGCCTGCTTCGGCCAAAACCTCACAATCGGTACCGCTTCCGCAAACACACATAACGTCATATATATTGGTGGTTTCTGTCAGCACGTTTTGGCTAACGTCAACGGCAACAACATCGTGTCCCTCGTTTACAAGGCTTGCGAGTATCGAGTTGCCGATTTTTCCGCATCCTACAACAATAATTTTCATATTATCCCTCTTGAAGTAAGTTGATATTATTATATAATTATAATACAATGATAATAAAAGTCAATAGACGTTCAACTTGACAACTTGCTGTTGCTGTGATATAATCCACAAAAAATCATGTTTTACTGCCACCGGGTAGTGTAATGCGTTTGCATTCGTGCACACATCGTTAGGTCTTAGAAGATGTGTTGACGGGTGCTTATTTTTTTGAGGTGAAATATGAAAATCAAAAATCCTTTTGCCGACTTGACAAGGTTTGAACTTGGATTATGGGTAGCATCCTCGGTTGTTGTTATAATAACATCGCTAATGTCGGGCTCAAACATTCTCAATGCGGCGGCGTCGTTTATCGGAGTAACAGCGCTTATATTTGTTGCCAAAGGTTACGTTTTAGGACAAGTGCTGACAATAGTTTTTGCCGTGTTCTATGGCATTATATCATTTTATTTCAGTTATTACGGCGAGCTTATAACCTATATGTTTATGACGGCGCCAATAGCTGCGATCACCGTTTTCGAGTGGATAAAGCACCCGTATAAAGACTCTAAAGAGGTTGAGGTCAGCACGCTTAGTGCCAAAAGAATAGTGGTGATGATAATATCTGCTGTTTTTGTGACGGTTGTGTTTTATTTTATACTCGGGGCACTTGGAAACGCCAACCTTTTATTCAGCACACTTTCAATAACAACTAGCTATATAGCGTCGTTTTTAACCTATTGCCGAAGCCCCTATTACGCTATTGGTTATTCTGCAAACGATATTGTTCTTATAGTGCTATGGCTGTTGGCAAGCATTGATAATATAAGCTATCTGCCCATGGTTGCTTGCTTTGTAATGTTTTTAGTCAATGACATCTACGGGTTTGTAAATTGGCGCAGAATGCAAAAACATCAAAAACAATAAAAAACTTCGTTTTCACATTTTGTGAGAACGAAGTTTTTTTGTTTATTGATTCATTTCGCCTGCGGCATCGTAAATGCAACGGGGGGTTGCAAAAATAGCCAAAGGCCATTGTGGGTCGGGACCGAATTTAAAACGCTCAACAGCACAGAACTCGGGGCCATTTTTGTTACCTGTTTGAAGAACCCAATGGTAACCGTTTTTATAACCGGCATAGATGGTTATGTGGTCTGCGGTTTTTTTGTTGGGGCTTTCCATATCACGGAAAACAATGATTGAGCCAATGGGAATTTCTTCTTCGGGTTCAAACAAAATTTTACTGGGTTTGTTGGTTGCTTTAAAACCTATGTTATAGGATTGTCCGCTTTCAACCCATTTTTTGCAGGCTTGATGGAAGCTGTAAGCGGTTTTTGTGTCCTCAGGTAATTCTAAAGCAGAGGTGTCGATTTTAGCAACGTTGGGAAGGTAGTTGAAATAAACGTATGACGCAAACGATGCGCAAACAAGGTTTTTCTTTTCAAAGAATTTAATGTCGGGCAAACCGTCTGCAGTTGTTTCAAGACCTGTACTGCCGCCGCCAAAGGAAATCTTTGAAAGCCAACCTTTACCACGTTTTTCTTTGGATAAAACATATTCCCACATAAGACCGTCGGCACGGTGCTTTTCAAGGTTATAGCCGGTATAAACAAGTGAATCGATAAAAACGTTGTCTTCAATATCGAAAACTGAATTGTACTTGTAACCGGGGAAGAGATGATCGGTTGAAGGGGGAGTTACAGTGGTGGATGAACCGCTGCTGCTTGGCGTGCTTGTGCCACTTGAGGGCTTGCTGCTAGAAGAATCAGAAGAAGATTCAGAACTGGTTGTCTCGTGTGAAACATCGTCATCTGAGGAAGTTGCCTCGGATGAGGATACTCCATTATCGAGCGAGCTTGCATCGACTGTGTCGGTCGGTCTGTCATTCTTGTTAACAAAACCGATAGTGCAGATTATCGCAACAACAATAGCAACACTCAAAGCGCCTAACAAATATAAATGTCGTTTTTTCATAATACACCTCGAAATTTAGTTCTATCGTACTATATCACAATATAAGACAAATTTCAACCACAAAATATTGGTTGTTTTTGAAAAGGTTAAACAAAAATCAAAAATCCCGGTTGCTTTTGCAATCGGGATTTTGGTGCCGCTGACCGGACTTGAACCGGTACGGATTTTACTCCGAGGGATTTTAAGTCCCTTGTGTCTGCCTATTCCACCACAGCGGCTCAATTTGACTTTACATATTATATATTCAGCACTTTGATTTGTCAAGATTTATTTGAAAAAATATATAAAATCACAACATTTTGTGCTTCTACATAATGCACAACACAAGTGTCGAAAATTTGTTGAATATTTTTATAAAAAAATTAAAAAAACACTTGCAAAATGCGTGTAGTGTATATATAATGTAGATAATGGTGGTGAAAAGTGGAGTGTAAAACCACTTTGAGACCATAAATGTGGTGAAAATGGTGCGAAAGGGAGGCGATCTTAATGTTTTTCGGACAACATAATCACAGTATTGATAAAAAAGGTCGCGTTTTCGTGCCTGCAAAATACCGCGAAGAGCTTGGTGAGACATTTATGCTCAGCCGCAGCCCCGACGGTAAACGTTGCCTTTGCATCTATCCTATGAGCGAATGGCAGATAATTGATGAAAAGTTAAAATCGCTTCCTGCAGTTCAAGCAGGCAAGCTTGTTAGATTTATGTACTCCGGCGCAGAACAGCTTGGTTGCGATGGACAGGGAAGAATACTTATCCCTCAAAACCTTCGCGAGTATGCAGAGCTTGAGGGCGAGACTACTATAATAGGTATGTCTTCTAAATTAGAGATTTGGAATGCTAGTGCATTCAAGGCCGAAGAAACCGAAGAGACCCCCGAGTCGATTGCCGAGCTTGCTCAGTTGCTTGGTTTCTAAAGAACTATGGAATTTGTGCATAAATCGGTTCTCTTAAACGAGACCTTGGAATATTTAAACATTAAACCCGATGGTATTTACGTTGACGGCACCGCAGGTGGTGCAGGCCACTCGAAAGAAATTGCCAAAAGGTTAAATAGCGGAAAACTTATTGCACTTGACCGTGATCCCGATGCGGTTGCGGTTGCAACCGAAAGACTTGAAGGGTTGCCTGCAACGGTTGTTCGTTCGAACTATGCCGAGATGACCGAGGTTCTTGAAGGTTTGGGAATAAGTTCGGTTGACGGTGTGCTTTTAGATCTTGGTGTTTCATCCTGGCAGCTTGATAACGGAGAAAGAGGTTTTTCCTATCACGCGGATGCGCCGCTTGATATGAGAATGAGCCAAAGCGGAACTTCGGCTGCAGATCTTGTAAATTCGCTTGACGTACAAGCTCTTACCGATATTTTAAGAGATTTCGGTGAAGAAAAGTTCGCTTACAGAATTGCAACTAATATTGTTAAAGAACGTGAGAAATCACCGATACTTACAACCTTGCAGTTGGCTGAAATAATAAGCCGTTCAGTACCTGCCGCAGTAAGACGTGACGGGCATCCTGCAAGAAAAAGCTTTCAGGCAATAAGAATTGCCGTAAACAATGAATTTGAAGCAGAAACCGAAGGTATCAAAAAAGCTTTCGAACTGCTTAAACCGGGTGGAAGGCTTTGTGTAATAACCTTCCATTCGTTAGAGGATAGATTGGTTAAGAATTTGTTTGCTGAGTTTTGCAAAGGCTGTGTTTGCCCACCTGAAATACCGATTTGTGTATGTGGGAAAACGCCAAGAGCTATGTTGCCGACAAGAAAGCCAATTGCTCCCAGCGAGATTGAAGTTAAAGAAAATCCGAGAAGCCGAAGTGCTAAATTAAGGGTTGTAGAAAAATTGCCGTAAGACAAGAGGGGATATATAAGGGTATGGATAACTTGAAGTATTACAATGACAGCTTTGCCTATAATTACGATATTTTTGCACCCAGAGCGCCCAAAAAGGCTGAAATACTCGAATATCCCGAGAAGAAGAAAAAGACTCGTACAAAAGCAGTTGTAAAGGTTAATACAGAACTTGTTACAAAGTGCGTTATTGCCGTGCTTGTATTAGCCGCAGTTTGCGGAAGCCTTTTCTTAAGAGCTGAGATTTCTACCTTGGAATCCAAACTTAACAGTGTGAACAATGAAATTGTTGCGCTCGACAGCGAACTTACGCGTGTTGAGGTTGAAATGGAAAGAAAGATCACATACGGAAACTTGGAGCAAGCTGCTGCTGAACTCGGTATGCAAAAATGCGAGAAAAGTCAGGTTACATACGTTAAGATAAACGAAACCGATACTGCCGAAAATATTGATGGTCAGTTAACCGCAGAAGTTGAATAGAAAATGAAAAGGATAAATATATTTATTATTAAAAGGTGAAATAACAGCGAGAGCCGGACTTTTGTCCGACTCTCGTTGAGGCGTTTTTTAATAGGTAGTAATTTTGAAGGAGTTGAGTGATTTTGGTAAAAGGACCCGATAAAAGTATGATTATCAGAACATTTGCCGTTTGGATAATTATGCTTTGCGTTACGGTTGGTCTTGTTGGTGGACGTCTTTTTTATCTCATGGTGGCAAAAGGCGATTTTTACCGTCAAAAAGCTGCAGAGCAACAACTTTATGATACCGAAATTTCTGCTTCCAGGGGTAATATTTACGACCGCAATAAGGAGTTGCTTGCAACAAGCGCCCAGGTTTGGACGGTTTATATTACACCTAACAGCTTCAAAAATATTACCGATTCTGAAAAACTCAACGCTGTAAAAACAGAAATTGCTACCAATCTTTCACAGATTTTGGGCCTTGATTACCAAACTGTGCTTGATTACACAAACAAAAAAACAAGTTATGTTAAGGTTAAAGCAAATGTTGAAAAGCCTGAAGCCGATAAGGTTAGACAATATATTGCTGACAGCCGTTATAAAGTTGGCAGTTATATAGGACTTGATGAAGGCAGTAAGCGTTATTATCCTCAAAACACCTTAGCTTCGGTGACTTTGGGATTTGTCGGATCTGATAACCAAGGCCTTGCAGGTCTTGAACAACAGTATGATAGTGAACTTACCGGTATCCCCGGAAGAGTTGTTGCTGCCAAGGATGCTACCGGTAACGATATGCCTATGAGCTATGAGCTTGAAGTTAAAGCAACTCCGGGTAACTCGCTTGTAACAACCATCGATTCATATATTCAGCACGTTTGTGAAAAATATCTCGATCAGGCTATTATTGATAACAATGTTACCGAGCGTGGTGCGGCAATTTGCATGAACGTTAATACAGGTGAAATACTTGCAATGGCGGTTAAAGGCGACTTTGACCCAAATTCACCCTTTACTTTATCCGAAGCGGATCAGCAGATTGTTAACGCTCTTGAAGGTGACGAAAAAACCAAGATGCTTAACAAGTTGCGCAATGCGCAATGGAGAAACAAAATTGTTTCCGACACCTATGAGCCCGGTTCGGTTTTCAAGGTTATCACTGCTGCAATGGCACTTGAAGAGGGTATCACAGGCTTTAATAACCATTACAACTGTAACGGATATATAGTTATTGCAGGTCAAAGATATAATTGCCATAAACGAACCGGTCACGGTCATGAAAGTCTTATAAACGCAATGCAAAATTCCTGCAACCCTGTTTTTATTACTTTTGGACAGCAACTTGGTTCAAACACCTTCTCAAAATACTTTGAGGCTTTTGGTCTTACCGAAAAAACAGGAATAGATATTCCCGGTGAAGCCTCTTCGATGTACCATAAGCAAAGCAATATGGGTATAACCGAGCTTTCTTCTTCGTCGTTCGGTCAGACCTTTAACGTTACACCTATTCAGATGATTACAGCTATTTCTGCTGCTGTAAACGGCGGATATTTGGTTAATCCTCACTTGGTAAGTGAAATTGTTGATTATAATGGAAACACAGTTAAATCTTTCAGTAATAACGTCAGAAGACAGGTTATTTCTAATGCAACAAGTGAAAAGCTTCGCACCTTGATGGAAGCGGTTGTTGATGGTGGAGGCGGTAAAAACGCTTATGTATCCGGTTATAGAATTGGTGGTAAAACCGGTACGTCGCAGAAGGTTTCAAAAATCCTTCAAACAGGACAATCCGATCTTTATGTTGCTTCGTTCTGTGGTGTTGCACCTATAAACGATCCTGAAATTGCGTTGCTCATTCTCTTAGATGAGCCACACGGTGACGCTTATTACGGCGGTACAATTGCTGCCCCTGTCGGTGGACAGATTTTGGCTGAAATATTACCTTATTTGGGTGTTGAACCACAATATTCCGAAGATGAACTTGCTGCGATGGCTATAAAAATTCCGTCGGTAATCGGTCAGAAGGTTGATGCCGCAAAGCAGGTTATCAAAAATTCAAAGCTTACTTATAAGGTTATCGGTAGTGGTGATACTGTTATTAAACAATTCCCTTCATCCACCGAATCAATTTACAGCGATGGTGTGATTTTGCTTTACACCGAGGAAAGTGAAAAAATGACAGCCGAAGTGCCCGATTTCAGCAACCTAACTGTAAGCGGTGTAAACGAACTGGCTGCTAAGAATAATATTAACGTAAGATTTTCGGGTGGAACGCTTGGCGGTGTTGGATCGCTTTCATATAAACAAGATATTAAAGCAGGAACAACCGTCGAAGTGGGAACGATAGTAACAGTTTACTTCCGTTCACCCGAAACAGCTGAGTAGTCATTAAGGAGAAAAAGATGAAGCTTAATGAATTATTAGGAGAAAAATCAGGCAAATTTGCAAATGTTGATATATGTGGTGTAACTTGTGATTCCCGCCACGTTACCGAAGGATTTGCTTTTGTTTGCATAAACGGCGCGGCTCAAGATGGACACAAATATGCTTTGTCTGCTGCTAAGCGTGGTGCAGCCGTTGTTATTTGTGAAAAGGACGTTGGTCTTGAAAATCAGATTTTTGTTGAGGATAGCCGTATTGAATTTGCAAAAATGAGTGCAAAATGGTTTGGTGAACCCGGTAAAAAATTAAAAATCATTGGCATAACGGGAACAAACGGCAAAACCTCTGTCACCTATATTTTGAAGAACATCCTTGAAAAGCATGGTGAAAAGGTTGGTCTTATCGGAACCGTTCAAAACATGATTGGTGACGAAATATTGCCTTCTAAAAACACAACTCCAAGCCCTTATGAACTTCAATCGATGTTTTCCTTGATGGAAAAATCGGGTTGCACTTATTGTGTAATGGAGGTCTCTTCTCACGCGTTAGACCAAAACAGGGTTTATGGCGTTGAATTTGAAGCAGGTATTTTCACCAATCTCACTCAAGATCATCTTGATTACCACGTGACAATGGAAAACTATCTGCTTGCCAAGAAAAAGATGTTTAATAACTGCAAAATAGCCATAATGAATAAGGATGACAGCTATTTTGAAAAAATGAGAGAAGGACTTTCTTGCCCGGTTTATACCTATTCTTCTTTTGACGAAGCCGCTGACTATACAGCTAAAAACATCAATTTAAAACCCGATGGTGTTGACTTTATGTTATCGGGAATTGGTGAGCTTGGAAGAATTAAGACTGCAATTGGTGGCAAGTTCACTCCATATAACGCTATGAGTGCAGCGGTTTGCGCTTTAAAACTTGGAATTTCAATGGAAACCATTTGTGAAGCTTTCCGCGAAATGACGGGTGTTAAGGGTAGAGCAGAGGTTGTGCCTAATGATAAAGGATTTACGGTTATTATCGATTATGCGCATACACCCGATGGTCTTGAAAATATTTTAAAGACCTTTGATGAGTGTAAGAAAAACCGACTTATTGCTGTTTTTGGTTGTGGCGGTGATCGCGATAGAACCAAAAGACCCAAAATGGGTGCAATAGCCGCAAAATGCGCAGATTACGTCATTGTTACAAGTGATAATCCCAGAAGCGAAGAGCCTATGGCTATAATAAAAGATATCCTTGACGGGCTGAAAGACAGCGACACAAAATATGAAGTAATTGAAAATCGTATTGATGCTATAAAAAAAGCCGTGCAAATTGCAGAAAAGGATGATATAATAGTTTTGGCAGGCAAGGGTCATGAAACCTACCAGATTCTAAAATCGGGTACAATTCATCTTGATGAACGTGAAATCGTTGCCGAAGCACTTTCTGAAATTTGATTAAATAACAGGGGATGGGAAAAAGATGTTAACGAGTTTTATACCCGTAATTTCCGCTTTATCGGCGTTTATTGTTGCATGGACTTTTGGTTATCCTGCAATTCCGCTTTTAAGAAGACTTAAATTCGGTCAAACTATTAGGGAAGATGGTCCCCAATGGCATAAAGCCAAAGAAGGAACTCCCACAATGGGCGGTATTATCATAATTATCGGTTGCATTATCGGTATTGTGCTTGGAATGTCGTTCAGCGAAACCTTGGGTGGTACCGTCAAATCGGAATTCGGTAACAACCTTAGCTTTACAAAGATTTTTGCGGGTTTAGGCTTGGCTCTCGGAATGGGCCTTATCGGTTTCCTTGATGACTACATTAAGGTTGTTAAAAAGCGCAATCTTGGTCTTACTGCAATGCAAAAGTCGGTATTTCAAGCACTTGTTGTTGTGGCTTATCTTTGCAGCCTTGTTCTTGCAGGTATGAAAACAACTTATATTCCCTTCGTTGGTGAGATAAATGTTTTAGATGGTTTTGGAATTATTTTCTGGCCCATCGCTTTCTTCTTTGTTTACGGTTTCACTAATGCCGTAAACCTTACCGATGGACTTGACGGTCTTGCTTCAAGTGTCACTTTGGTTGTTGCCGCTGCTTTTATGCTCATAAGCGGTTCTTTGCAACTTGAAAGCAACAACATCATTTCAGCAGCGTTAGCGGGTTCGTTGGTTGGCTTCCTTGTTTGGAACTGGTATCCCGCAAAGATTTTTATGGGCGACACAGGTTCAATGTTCCTCGGAGGAATGGTTGTTGCAATGTCGTTCAACCTTAATTGCCCAATAATTCTTTTGCTTGCAGGAATCGTGTATCTTATTGAGGCTTTGTCGGTTATTTTGCAGGTTTTGTATTTTAAAAAGACAGGCAAAAGACTGTTTAAGATGAGTCCTATCCATCACCATTTTGAAAAATGCGGATGGAGTGAAGTTTTAATTGTTGCTGTTTTTTCAATGGTTACGCTTGTTGCTTGTCTTGGTTGCGTTTTGATATTAGGTAATTTCTAAAAAAATCTCTAGGAGGTTCGTTATGCCCGAAAAGAAGATAGAAGCTAAAAAGAAAAGTATTTGGTCCAATATCTTTATCAGTGGCAAAATGGACCTCACTTTTTTGTTTTTGCTAATAACAGTTCTTACCGTAGGCTTAGTTATGCTTTTTTCGGCAAGCTATTTCTATGCCTACACATATTACGGAAACAGTTATTATTTCATAGCTAAACAGGCAGGTTTTGCTGTTTTTGGCGTTCTTTTAATGCTGGTAGTTTCAAAAATCGATTATCATTTTATAAGAAAATTTGCAATTCCTTTTTATATTATAATGGTTGTTTTTTTGGGAGTAATGCTTGTATTACCGCCAATGGTTGCCAACACGACGGTAAAACGTTGGTTCTCTTTGGGACCCATCAACTTCCAACCGTCAGAGCTTGGAAAATTTGCAGTTATTCTTTTGTTGGCGCATTTGATTGCTGCAAATCAAAAAAGAATGAAAACTTTCACTTTTGGTGTTCTGTTTTTAGGCTTTGTAATTGGTCTTGTTTGTATTTTGGTTGTACTTGAACCGCATTTGTCTGCAACCGTTCTTATATTCCTTATCGGTGCTGTTATGATGGTTGTCGGAGGAATAAAGTTAAGATATATTTTAATCGCTGTAGGTGTTGCTTTGGCCGGTGTTGGTGTGTTGCTCAGCGGAGTTATCAAATACGCCGAAGACCGACTGACTTATTGGCGTGATCCTTGGGCTGCACCGACAGGTGAAGGCTTCCAAACAATACAATCCCTTTTATCAATCGGTTCAGGTGGCGTTTGGGGTGCAGGACTTGGTCAGTCAAGGCAAAAATATCTTTGGGTTCCCGAACCTCATAATGATTTTATATTTGCTATCGTTTGCGAAGAACTGGGCTTAATAGGAGCTTTGATTATAATAATTCTATTTTGCATGCTTGTTTGGCGTGGATTTGTAATTTCGGTCAAAGCGCCCGATAAATTTGGCTCACTTTTGGCTTTGGGGCTTACCTTCCAGGTCGGCATTCAAATGGCACTCAATGTGCTTGTTGTTACCAATACAATTCCCAACACCGGTATCAGTCTTCCGTTTTTCAGTTATGGTGGTACTTCGTTGGTTATTTTGCTTGTCGAAATGGGAATAATTCTTTCAATTTCACGAAGTTGCAATACTAAGAAAACTTTATGAGGTGTAGATAATGCATATATTGTTTGCAGGTGGCGGCACAGCAGGACACATTAACCCTGCACTTGCAGTTGCCGGTTATATAAAAAAGCACCATCCTGATTATAAAATCAGCTTTATCGGCACAAAAAAAGGTATGGAAAGTCGCCTTGTGCCTTTGGCAGGATATGATTTTTATACAATAGATGTTGCGGGTTTTCAACGAAAAATAACCGTTAAAAACATCATTCGTAATATTGATGCCGTTTGCAAGGTTATAACTTCGTCTTCTGCTTCAAGAAAGCTTCTTAAAAGCTTGAACCCCGACGTTGTTGTTGGTACGGGAGGATACGTTTGCGGACCTGTACTTCGTGAGGCTGTTAAGCTTAATATAAAAACCGCCGTTCACAAAACAAATACCTATCCCGGTGTTACAATAAAAATGTTGGCTCCGTTGGTTGATACGGTTATGCTTGCAATGGTTGATGCTGAAAAGAATTTGAAATGCAAGAATCATCCTGTTATAACGGGTAATCCTATTAGAAGTCAGCTTACCGAAATAACCAAGCAAGAGGCAAGACAAAAGCTTTCTATACCGTCTGATGCAAAGGTTGTGCTTTCTTTTGGCGGCAGTTTGGGTGCCAAATGCATTAACAATGCAATGTTATACTCTGTTAAACAAGTTGCCTATAATAACGATTTTTATATCCTTCACGGAACCGGCAAAAATGGTTATACTGATTTTATGTCTTCTGCTAAAGAAGCAGGGTATAGTGAAGATAACGAAAAAATCAAAATTTACGACTACATAGATAATATGGACGTCTTGATGGCTGCTCCTGACATTGTTCTTTGTCGCGCAGGTGCTATGACTATTAATGAGATTCAGGTTTGCGGTAAACCTGCCGTGCTTATTCCTTCTCCTTATGTCGCTGAAAACCATCAGTTCCATAATGCAATGTCATTAAAACGAATTGGTGCAGCAGAGCTTATCGAAGAAAAGGATTTAAACGGCGAGTTGCTTTACAGCACCTTAAAGTCTATGCTTGATGACGATGAAGCTTTGAAAGAAATGTCTGAAAAAGCAAAAAATTCGGCCATAACCGATGCCGATGCTCGCATTGCTGATATTATTTTAAATCTTTAATAGCCAAATTTTAGTTGGTGCATAGTATGTACAGAGGTGCATTTTATGCCAAAACTAATTGTTAAAGGCGGCAATTTCTTAAAAGGTGAAATAAGCATTCAAGGTGCTAAAAACAGTGTTTTGCCATTACTCGCCGCAACATATCTCTGTGAGGGACAAAGCGTGTTACATAATTGTCCCGAGCTGTCTGATGTTTCGGCTTCTTTTGATATTCTTAAATGTTTAGGTTGCGAGTGTAAACGTGAAGGCAAGACTGTTTTAGTATCCCAAGGTAATTCTTTTAATTATGCCATACCCGAATGTTTAATGAGGGAAATGAGGTCGTCCATTGTCTTTATGGGCGCTGTAGCATCAAAAAACGGCAAGGCGATAATGAGTTTGCCGGGTGGATGCGAATTAGGGCCAAGACCTATTGATATTCATATTGATGCTTTAAAAAGACTTGGTGCCGATATTGAGTTTTCAAGCGGTCATCTGCTGTGTGAATTCAAAAACGGTGTAAAACCATGCCAAATTGATTTGCGATTTCCAAGTGTAGGCGCAACCGAAAACATCATTCTTGCGGTTGCGATTTCGAGCGGTACTACTGTAATTAGAAATGCCGCAAAAGAGCCTGAGATTATCGATTTGGCTTTGTTTTTAAATAAAGCGGGAGCTAAAATATCGGGTGCAGGCAGTGATACGTTGGTGATTGATGGTGTAAATCGGCTAACAGGGGCTGAACATACCATTATGCCCGATAGGATTGTGGCGGCAACTTATATGTTCTCGGTTGGTGCTTGCAAGGGAAAAGTGTTGTTTAAGAACGTTTTACCCGAACATTTAGCGCCGATTATAGCTGTTTTAAAGGATAGCGGTTGTGAAATCTCTTCTTTGTCAAACGGACTTACCGTTAAATGTGAAAAACGAGGAAGTTGTTTGGAAAGCGTTATGACCCAACCTTATCCCGGCTTTCCGACCGATGCAGGTCCAATATTTGTAAGTTATGCAGCTTTGCTTAAAGGCACATCTGTTTTTGTAGAAAATATTTTCGATAACCGATTTGTGTTTATCGATGAGCTTCGCAGATTTGGTGCCAACGTTAAAACGGTTGGTCGAGTTGCTGTTATAACAGGGGTAAAAGAGTTTAACGGTGCTGTTGCAGATGCGCGCGATTTAAGAGGTGGCGCCGCATTGTTGACAGCGGCTTTGGCTGCAAAAGGCGCTTCGGTGATAGATAATGTATGTTATATAGACCGAGGCTATGATAGTATAGAAAATTGCCTCAATTTGCTTGGGGCGGATATTAAAAGAGTTTAACGGTGATTTTATGAAGGTAGAGTATCAAGGCGAATCCTCCAAAACAAAAAAACGTAATAAGAAGCAACGAAAACTTCGTCCTACGTTTTATATTTTCATTGTAATACTTGTTGTGGGTGTTATCTCGGCATTGATGTTGACAGTACTTTTTGGCGTTAAAAAGTATACTGTCAAAGGAACAAGTATTTATTCAGAGGCTGAAATTATTTCTGCAACGCTTATCGAAGAAGGGGAAAATCTTTTAAGGGCATCCTCAAAAAGTGGTGAGGAAAATATCCTTAAAACTCTGCCGTATATAAAAAGTGTTGAAATCAAAAAAAGTTTTCCGTCAACCGTTGTAATCGAGGTCACACCGGCAGTTGAATTTGCATCGGTCGAATCCAATGGCGAGGTTTGCATTATTGATCCTGATTGTAAGGTGTTAAAAAAAGAAGCCTCTGACAAAAAACTTCCAATAATAAAAGGCGTTAATGTTTCTGATTCGGCAGTTGGCAATTATTTGGTGCTTGCTTCCGAGGATGTAAAAAAAGCCTTTGAAATTATCAGAGAATCAACCGAATCAAGAAACATGAATGTTACTTATTATGATATAGGTGATTATCTTGATTTGAAAATTGCAATTGATGACCGAGTTGTTATCGAACTTGGCAGCACGGCTTATATCGACCGTAAGTTGAGTTTGGCTTTACAAGCCATTGCTTCTGAGCCTTCGGATGTTCAAATGGTACTATCTCTTAAAAAATGGTCGGTGGATGATCCTAAGTGCGTCAGAACTTATGAGGACGTCACCCAAATTATCAAATAACTCAATATATAGCGCTTTTGAGTAAAAAAAACAACAAAAAGTTGATTTTTTTCAATATTTTGTATTGCAATTTATTAAAGTATGTGATAGAATTATCAACGGATACTGAAAAAGTATAGTAATTACATAAATTTTTATGTGGAAGGAAGATGAAAATGGCATTCGAAATTGATAATGCAACTGAGGATGTTGTTCAAATTAAGGTAGTCGGAGTCGGTGGCGGCGGCGGAAACGCAGTTAATCGCATGGTTGATGCCGGTGTTCGCGGTGTTGAGTTTATTGCAATCAACACTGATAAGTGTGCCTTAATTCATTCTAAGGCAAATCACAAGATCCAGATTGGTGAAAAACTCACTAAGGGTCAGGGTGCAGGCGGCAACCCCAACAATGGTGAAAGTGCTGCTCAGGAATCTAAAGACGAAATCGCAGCAGCTCTTCGCAGCGCTGATATGGTATTTATCGCAGCCGGTATGGGCGGCGGTACCGGTACCGGTGCAGCTCCCATCGTTGCTCAGATAGCTAAGGAACTCGGTATTCTTACTGTTGGTATCGTAACCAAGCCTTTTGCTTTCGAGCGTCAGAAGAGAATGCAGCAGGCTGAAGCTGGTATTGCTGCTTTGAGAGAGCATGTTGATAGCCTTATTGTTATCCCTAACGAGAGACTTAAATATGTTTCTTCTGAAAAGATCACATTGAAGAATGCTTTTGAAATCGCTGATGATGTTCTCCGTCAGGGCGTTCAGAGTATTTCTGAACTTATCACCGGTACTTCTATGGTTAACCTCGACTTTGCTGACGTTACCGCAGTTATGAAGGATGCAGGCTATGCTCACATGGGCGTTGGCGTTGCTACCGGTCGTGACAAGGCTGAACAGGCTGCTCATATGGCTATTTCCAGTCCTCTTATCGAAACTGATATGCGTAACGCTCGCGGCGTTATCATCAGCATTATCGGTTCTGAGGATATCGGCCTTGAGGAAGCAGATCAGGCTTCTACCATCGTTGCTGATATGGCTCATCCCGATGCAACTATTATTTGGGGTGTTCAGCTCGATGAAACTCTCGAAGACGAGATGAGAATTACCGTTGTTGCTACAGGTCTTGGCGACACTGAAGAAAAGAGCCCCGCTGATGATATTCTTAACAGCATCTCGGGTGGAAATGATGACGGCGAATTTGAATCCGTTCTTGGTATTTTCAACTAATAGATAAAATTAAAGCGGTGCAACCAAACTGGTTGCACCTCTTATTTTTTTTATTTAGAAGAATAGATTTGGTATAAAATAGGTGAGGACTGACATTATAATTCCTGCTGTAATAACGCCAATAAAAATGACAGGGAAGGAATGTTTCATTCTAATATCAAGCATTGTGGCTACCAAAGCGCCGGTCCAAGCTCCTGTCCCGGGTAATGGAATTGCAACAAAAGTGAAAAGTCCGATATTTCGGCTTTTGTTGATTTTACTGCCTTTTTCATCTGCTTTCTTTTCAAGCTTGGTTATGATTTTGTCTAAGCCTTTAACTTTTTTAAGCAGCTTAAAAATTTGTTTGATAAAAAGCAGGATGAATGGGATTGGCAACATATTACCAATGACGCAAATCAAAAAAGCCTTTGCCCAGGGAACTCCCAATATTGAGGCGGCAAGTAAACCGCCTCTAAGTTCTAAAATCGGTAATAGAGATATGCAGAAAATAATTAGTTCTTTTGGAAGTCCATTGAGGGCTTCCACTAAGCTTTTTGTAAGTTCTTCAGACATTTTTATTCACCTCTTAATATTTCAAAAGTGTAGTACCTGTGTAGAAATGAGCTAGTATTTGATCATAAGTCCAACCAAGATTAGCATAGGCTTTTGCACCTTGCTGACTCATTCCAACACCGTGTCCCCAGCCTTTACAACTGATAATAAATGTATCGGTTTCACTGTCGTAAGTCACAGTGTATGCAGTTGAACGAATTTTACTTGTGCCAAAAAGTTTGTTTCTTAAAAACGTTCCATTATACAGAACTCCACCAATTTCAACCTTAGTGCAATATGCGTTATTACTGTCATATTCAATAGGTTTAATCCATTCAGTCTTTTCCATTTCTGAAACGTCAATATCGCATACTTTTAGAATAAGATCTTTAATCTGATCAGCAGTATATGTTCGAGTTGTTATAAAATTCGGAAGCTCGGCATCAACAGGGCACTCAACACTTTGTAAATAAGGAATAGCCGAGGTCCATATATCCTGACAGTTTGCAGAATATCCTGCAGAATAGGCATAATAATAAGTTTGCGCTATATTGCCATCGTAAGTCACCAGTGTGCCTTTAACCTCACTAACGGCTTTCAATGCTTGGGCACTGGGTGTTGATTTCATTGGCACTCCGGACGGGGCTGTTTTTTTGTCCATAGCGCCGTGGTTAAGCAACCAACAATAAGCCGCGGTGGCTTGCGCTTTTAAAGCTTCGAGGGGGAAACTGGGGCCCATTTCGGCTTCTATTACTCGTGCAACAATTTCAGAAGCGCTACCGAAAACCACGGTACCGTTACTTTGCTTAATATAAAGAGTAACATCCCAAGTATAAATGGGGTTAACTTCAGGTTTGGGTTGCGGATCAGCCTCGGAGGATGTATCTTCTGATGGTGTCTGAGAAGATGATCCGGATGTTTCAGATGATGTTTCCGAGGATGTGGTTGAAGAAGATTCAGATGATTCTTCACTTGGAGTCGATGAAGATTCTTGTGAACTGTTTTCGGTAGATGTGTTGCTTGAAGATTCAGAGGAACTTGAGGACTCAGAAGAGTTAGAAGATTCTGAAGAACTCGAAGACTCGGAGGAACTTGAAGACTCAGAGGAACTTGAAGATCCAGAGGAACTCTCTTCTGAAGAATCAACACTTTCGCTTGATGAGTTTTCACTTGAAACAGAGCTAGAAGTGGTAGATGAGCTTTCTTCTTTTTTACTTGAAGTTACGCCTGATGATGTCGTCGAACTGCCCGACGAAGTATTGCTTGCGGGAGGCTTGACAGTGATTTCAGGTAGTTTTATAGAATCATTAGGGTCTATCGGCGTTTGTTCAAATTCGTCGGTATTTTCATCGGTTTTGCCTTCAAAATCAATAACGGCATCCTCAACATTTATAATAACATCATCATCAGGGTTATCGTTTTCAGGTTGGCTGTTATCTTTGTTTTCGTTGGGTCGGTAAGAAACATTGTTGAATGGCGCAGCACATACAATATAACGTTTATTACCACTTGAAGCGATAAACATTATAACAGGTGAAGTAGCGTCAGAAAGAGTACCTAAAAGGTCGGTTCTGGTGTGACGAATCAACTGCTTCAAAAAGCCTGTGTATTTAGCATCACTGTCGAAATTGGTGTTTTCAAAAAACAATTCGTTGGCTTCTTGCTCCGTGAAAATTGAAAATACACGCCAAACGCTTGAACCGTGTTCGTTAGTGAAGGTGATAGGCTCGATATTGGCAATATCGTTATCGTCAAAAAATTTAACAATCTCAGAAAAGACGCCAAGACCACTTTCGGCACTTCCATAAAGAATTATATTGTTTTTCAGTTGCTTTGAGGATATGTTGTTTTTAGTATAAACAGAACCTAAAATGTTTTCACTGCCGTCGGGAAGGTGGTTGAAATAAAAATCATCGTTAGCGTTTAAAATAGGATAGTTAAACGATGAATTATTAAGTGAAATCCATCCGTTAATGTTTTCGTTATGTTTTCTCAAAGCTTCAAAAGCGGCAGAATAGTCATCCCCATGACTTTTAAAGACATTGGTAAGCCTTGCATAGCAGTCTGTGGTTGCAGCGCGTTTTTTATCATAATAATGATGCACGAAAATACCAAGACTGGTAACAATAATTATAATCAGGGATAAAATTATGCAAAGAGCACGTATAATCCTTCTTCGGGGACGTGTTTTGCCTTTGGAATCTTCTGTTTTAATCTTGCTTTCTTGCGAAGGATTGTTAAAATCAAAGTCCTCGGGGGAAATTTCGGTCAAGACTCTATTTTCGTGATTTTGAGGAATTACGTCGCTAGATTCTTCTGTTGTAATTTCGATATCTTGCTCAACAGAATCAGAAGCCGTGTCTGTGACCTCGACTTCTAAAACAGCACTATCATCGGAATTTTCTTCCAAAACAGGCTCTTCAGTAAAATGTTCTTCTGAAACTCCCGAAACAGTTGTGGGCATTTCCTCAAGATCGTTTGTAATATCAAGGTTTGTTGCAAGATCTATAGATTCTTCTTCGTTAGTAA
>JAZNEE010000081.1:0-3467 GCA_045588405.1 Acutalibacteraceae bacterium | reverse complement strand
TCTCTTAACGCTCCTTATTTGGGGTCGCAGGAACTCGCCTGCGGCTCAAACATCCTGCGCCCTTGTCCAAAACGTCGCTAAGCCTCGCTCTATCCCTTACGGTGACGGTCTTTCTCTGAATATGTTTGGTGGGTGGAAAGCAAAGCAATTAATTATATTGTTCTGTGCTCTTGTTTTCCGCCCGCAAAGCATACTTAAAAAACAACCCGGCACTGTCTGAGGCACAGCGCGTGTCCGCTTGTTTCTTGGAAACAGTGTGAGGACTGTTTGAGCGTTAGTTAGGCGCATGGCGACTAACTGAGCGAGTTCCGCAACACCCAAGAAACAAGCGAAAGACACAAGCGGCAAGATTGGCACGAATGAGTTATATTGCCCCGTAGGAGCAATTCACGAACCGAGTGCCAATCGACTGCCGATGTCTGTGCCGGAACCTTTTGTTTCTTATACCTTTGCAAGAGAAATAAAAAGAGAGGAAAGTAAGATGTTTTTGGTTGAGGTAAGCAAATAAATTTACTTGCTAGAATTACATTATTTGTCTTATTTTGCAAATAATCAAGGTCAAGAAACGGAAATGCTTTGGTAAAGGTAAGTTTGCTATATCGTTGAAAAGATTTTCCGCTTTCCTTTCTTTAATATTCTTTTGAGTTTGAACAGTATTTTAGGATACTATGTAATCCTGTGTAATATATAAGAAAAAACGTAGAAGAATATGACCGGTACATCTTAAAACTTATTGTTATGGAAACTTTACTCAAACAGTGTGTAGGAATTGATGTTGCAAAATCAACCTTTGTAGCTTCCATCTGCCGATATTTCATTGATGGCAGATACGAGTATGTAATGGCTGAAACATTCAAGAACAACAGTAGTGGCTTTAATAAACTGGTGAAATGGATGCGAAAGAACTCGGCCAAGGAATCCCAAGTACGCATTGTAATGGAGGCGACAGGAGTCTATTATGAAGCACTGGCATACCATCTTCATAGTTTAAAGTTCCATCTTTCAGTGATTCTTCCTAATAAAGTTAAGAACTATGCAAGATGTCTGAATATAAAGACAAAGACAGACAACGTAGATGCCAAAATAATGGCAAGAATGGGCACAGAACAGAGTTTTGCAGCATGGAATCCTCCTGCTGAGGTCTATCGTAGAATGCGTATGCTTACACGACATTTTCAGGAACTAAAAAAAGATCGCACAGCAATGCTTAACCGCTTGGAGGCAATAACCCATAGTGCGGGAAACGACAAGTTTCTGATACGTTCAAACAAAAGGATTGTAGCTCTTATCGACAAGCAAATAGAAGAATGCGAAGAGGAACTGCGTGATTTGGTTACTTCTGATTCAGAACTTGCAAAAAGAATAAAGACTATCGAGACAATAAAGGGTGTGAGTTTCATGACGGTATGTATCGTTGTAGCCGAAACGCAGGGCTTCTCAATGATAACTTCTCGCAAGCAACTAGCTAGTTATGCTGGTCTGGATGTCGTGGATAGACAATCCGGCACAAGCGTAAGAGGCAAGGGAAGAATCTCGAAGAAAGGAAACTCGCACATAAGAGCGGCCCTCTTCTTTCCTGCAATGACAGCTGCATCCTGCAATAAACCATTGAAAGAAGATTATCTACGCATAGTGGAGAAAACAGGGAAAAAACTTATTGGATTGACTGCCTTGCAACGCAAATTGCTGTTGCTGATATTTACTTTATGGAAAAAGAATGAGGAATGGAATGAAAATATATAATAAAAGTTAGCAACCCGAAGGATTGCTAACACAAGATAGGCAATGATTGCAAAAATCAATTGTCTTCCTTAACGTGTGCAAAGTTAGAAAATATATTGATTTTTCTTTGGATTTTAACACAGTATCTTTTCAGTTATGAAAAGAAAGGAATGTAACAACTGCCTTGGAATAGCAAATACAGCCTAACTGTGAAAATTCGTATTTGCTCTTTGCTCTGTTCTCTGCACTCGCTTACTCGCAACTTTCTCTGTACTCTTGTTCCGTTTTTTACACAAATTTTGGTGCATATTGTAAAAAACAGATGTTAAATGATGAATTTTGCAAAAAAAAATAGTAAATTCGCACACTATAAAACGCTTATAACCACCGCGTTATAGATAGTTTGTGAGCAAAATGACAGCGTTTTGCTTGCAAATGCCGTATTTTGTAAACAATTATTGTTTTAAATAACCCTATTTATTAATTAAAATCAACATTTATGAGAAAATTTTTACTTTTCTTGTCGTTGTTCTTTGCTATGGCAATGACAACAGTGGCTCAGACGGTAATTACGTCGGCCGAGCAGTTGAGTAATTCAAAACTCTACACAATTGTATCTAAGGATACAGGTCGTGGTGGTATGTATGCTGCCGACGGCGCTACCAAAGTAGATATGTGTGGTGTGACTTACAATCAAGCTCAGTCTTGCCACAGCGTTTCACGCAACAGCGAGGACCCCGCACAGCAGTTTGCTTTTGTGGAGTATGAAGGCAAATTGTATCTTTACAGCGTGAGTGAGAAAAAATTCGTTGGCAAAGACGGTAACGTTAATAAACTGACAGCCGAGGCTCCTTTCGACTATGTAACAGTTACACGTGAGGCCGATGCCGGCGGTGATTACTTCTCGCTTTTCATCAACGATGCCTATTACATGACCGCTTCTCCCGGTTGGTGTACAACCCGTGGTACTTGTGTCCAGTCAACACTTACAAGCAAATCTTCCAGCGATGGTTGGGACGATGGTGCTTGGTTTACTATCACCGAGGTAGGTACATTCGATGCAACAGAGGCTATCAAGATGCTCACACCGGTTGAACCCCTCACAGTAGAGGCTTCGCTTCCCGCAGGTTCTACAATGATTTCGGACATCACACTTACATTCAGCGATGCCGTTGCAGGTACATACGACGAGGCCGCCGAGTCGTTCATCTATGTTGGCAGCGAGGAGAACAAATGTTCTTATACAGTTGCAGGCAATGTGGTGACACTATCGTTGGTTAACCCCATTACCGAGGCCGGTGATTACACAATTTACATCCCCGAGGGCCTTCTCACACGCGAGGCAGACGGTTCGGCAGTAAGTTCTACCGACGGTTCACTCCAAGTGAGCCTTGTATTGCCCATCAGCGTAGTTACACACGAGATTATGGAAGGCGTACTCACCGTTGAGTTCAGTGGTGAGATAGCAGGTACATACGACTCGGCCGCCGAGCAAGTAGCTATCGTTGGTAACGACGGCGAGCCCGTTTACTGTATGTTCGAGGTTATGGGCAACCTGCTCATGGTGCTTCTTCCCGAAGGCATGGCCGATGGCGAATATGTTCTTGCCGTTCTTGACGGCATCACAAGCGCAGCCGATGGCTCGGCAGTGGTATTGCATCCTGCCTATGGCACAGGCTATTCGTTCACAGTAGGTGGCAGCACTGTTCCCGAGGCTCTTACCGTTACAGTGACATCGCCCACCG